>CAZGHV010000019.1:0-10776 GCA_964525705.1 uncultured Candidatus Saccharibacteria bacterium
CTTATGATTGTGGCAGTCTAAGTACTGGTAAAGCTTATGAGGGAATTATCTGTCCTACCCCTGGCTATGGTCAATGCCAGCAAGTAGATATTATTACCCCTGCCGGAGAGAGAGGAAAGTGTTCATGTAACTTCACCAGTGCCACGACCACCAGCAGAACCGCCACAGCCACAGATTCAGGCAGAACAACCACATCTACACCACATTCCGATACCACCCCCAGCACTAGTACAGCGTCCACCACAGAAACTACAAGCACTAGCGATTCCACAACTGAATCCAGCAGTTCAAACGAAACTACAACATCAAGCACAGCAAGTACTAGTACAGATACGGCTACCACTTCTATAGCTACTACAAGCGATATCAGTTCAGTTACCACTACTAACAGCGTTGTGACCTCACCTCCGGTAGTAGATCCCTTGCCAGACACAGCTTTATTTGATAATGGAGAGTGGCCATTGGTCTTGGGTTGTATACTCTTAGTTGCAGGTATTATTCTTAACCGTTATCCACAAGTGCTGGCTTCCACTGGGATTGCTAGAAGATTTAATACCACCTTTGACAAGCTTGTAGCTGGACTAGAGCCGGGCAGTTTTGATAGAAAAGTTCAAACACGCCAGAATTTGAGGGTAAAAGAAAAAGCCAAAGATGTGAACAATTGAGCCTAGATTAAGAAACAGACCAAAGAACCTTTCATTTACCAGCGGTTACCTGTTGATAAAAAAGTCAATTTCGTAGGCGTGCATAGTAAAAACCCCGCATGAAAAAGCCAACATACTTCATACTTACCTTTGGTTGCCAAATGAATTTCTCCGATACAGAGAGATTTGCCTCAATACTAGAAAAGATAGGGCTTACCCTGGCGGGCGAATGGCAAAGTGCCAACATTTTGGTCATCAACACTTGCTCAGTAAGACAAAAAGCTGAAGACCGGATAACTGGAATCGGAAGCCACATAGTGGCTAACAAAAAGCAAAATCCAACACAAAAGATTGTGCTCACGGGTTGCATGGCTCGTAGAGCATGGCAAACACAGATAACTACGCGCTCACCAATCCATCAATCAGCCGCAGATAGGGCAAAAGAAATTAAAGCTGACTTACCCTGGGTAGACTGGGTTGTAGAAACAAAGGATTTTCCAAATCTAGCAAAAATAATGAGCATAAACCCGGAGCAGGATGCTGAAACTAGAGTCGACCCAGCAGAATACCTATCCATTGCTCCACAATACAACCAGAGCTTTCAAGCATATGTACCAATATCCACAGGTTGCGACCATTTTTGCACCTATTGCATTGTGCCATTTTCACGTGGTAAAGAGGTCTGTCGTCCTGCAGAAGAAATTATTATGGAAATATATACGCTCATAAACAACGGATACAAAGACATTACCTTGCTGGGACAGACTGTGAATAGATGGATCAATCCCAGATTTGATGAAATGTACAAAAAGGGTGAAATCGCAAACACACGGATACATTTGCTCAACAACCGACTTCTGGATGCCGAGGCAGTCGCCAAGTGGCATAAAGCTTTCATAAATAAAGAAATTTTCGCTTCCGCTGCAAATATTCGTAAAGGAATCACAAGCGGTACCCTTTCAGAGCCTGAAGATTTCTTGCAGCTCCTGCAAGTTCTAGACTGCATTCCCGGAGAATGGTGGATGAGCTGGTTAAGCTCACACCCCAATTACATGACACAGCCTTTAATTAAATTTATTGGCGAGTCCGTGAAGCAGCTACCTGCTTGGGGTGGACACCTGCGACCATACATTCACTTTGCGCTCCAATCTGGAAGTGATCGCATCCTAGATCGAATGAATCGCCGTTACCACTACGCCGAATTTTTAGCTGTTGTTAACCAAATGCGTAAACACATCCCTGGGATTTTTTTGTCCACAGACATAATTGTCGGATTTCCCGGGGAGACAAATTCCGACTTCACTGCTACAGTAAAGGCAGTAACTGACTGCAGATTTGACATGATTTATATTTCGGAATACTCACCAAGGACAGGAACCGCCGCTGCCAGGATATCCGATTCTGTAACCCCAGCAGAAAAAGCAAAACGCAAACAACATCTCAATGATGAGATACTAGCACCCATTGCCAGAACGAGTAAAATGAGTCTTATTGGTACTACCCAAGTGGCATTAATAGAAAGAATTGAGGGAACTGCTGCACACGGTCGTCTGGCCAACTATACCCCGGTTCGCATTATAGATGCACCAGAAGTCTTAACCGCAGGCACATTCATCAAGGCCAAAATAGAAGCACATACTGACTGGGCAGTAGAAGGTAGCCTACAGAGGTAGATTTCTGGAACAAATTACATTATTCTATACATGAGGATATATCAGCGCCCATGAGCTACGACACAAAAGATTTCAAGAAGGACATTGTAGAGAAGCATAAACTAGTCTCCAATGAGGACTACGAACGTGTTTGGGATTCTGCCAGCAAAGAGATAACCACATTTTGTGCCTTTCTACTCAAAGAAAAACTAATAGAGCCAGCTATTCTTAATGACCTGCTTATTAAGCACTTTAATTTCAAGTATGTAAACCTGGATAAAGTACTCATCACACCCTCATTCCTGCAACTCATCCCCAAAGAGTTTTCGATAGAACACGAGGTCATAGTGTTTGGGGAAAACGGAGCTAAGCTCCAAGTAGCAATGGTGAAACCTGGAGATCTTTATGCAGTAGAGTACATTCGCAGAAGAACCAAACGCGAGCTTGAAATACATATCACAGATATATCTTCTTTCCAATCGGTTATCAAAGGCTACAAATCCGATATTCAAACTCTATTCTCGAGCGTTCTAGCAGAAGACGGCCGTCGAGGATCATCCGTAAGTAAAGATGTGAAGGATATAGCAGTAGGAGTCCCAGTCACAAAAGCTGTCAATTCCATCATTGAGTATGCCGTGGCAGAAGGCGCAAGTGATATTCACATCGAGCCAGTAGAAAACCAGGTCGTTATTCGTTTCCGCATTGATGGAATTCTCAATGACATGCTGGTGTTGCTCAAGAGTGTACATACCCTTCTGGTAGCCAGAGTGAAAATAATGGCAGACCTTAAAATTGATGAGCATAGAAGACCACAAGACGGTAGAATCACAATGCGAGTAAATGATCTCCCTATTTCCCTGCGCGTATCTATTTTACCTACATATCATGGGGAGAAGATTGTAATCCGGATACTAGATGAGTCAGCTAGAGATCTCACGCTCAAAGATTTGGGATTTCAGGGCAAGGAGCTAGATGCCATCAACAATTCTATTCAAAATCCAGATGGCATGATACTGGTTACCGGTCCCACAGGAAGTGGAAAAACAACCACTCTCTACACAGTGATGAAGATCCTCAATACCCCAGAAGTCAACATCAACACCATTGAGGATCCGATTGAGTATTCCATGCCTAGGATCAACCAAACTCAAGTTAACCCCATTATCAATTTAACCTTCGCCAATGGTTTACGCGCACTCCTCAGGCAAGACCCAGACATCATCATGGTAGGAGAGATACGTGATGAAGAAACCGCAAGTATGGCAATTCACTCATCAATGACCGGGCATCTCGTACTTTCCACATTGCACACAAATGATGCACCAGGAGCTATTCCCAGATTTGTTGATATGGGCATAGAGCCATTTTTACTAGCATCTACTCTCAAATTGGTAATTGCTCAAAGGCTTGTACGCAAACTATGTAATGACTGCAAGCAGCCTACCGAGCTAAATGCAGCTTCAAAGAAAATAATTGAGCAGCAGCTGGGTGAGGCTGGACTTAAAAGCGAGACGATTAAAAAATGGACAAGTATCCCCACCTACAAACCAGTAGGATGTGCTAGATGCGGTAATACAGGCTACAAAGGGAGGGTAGGGATTTACGAAGTATTTGAAGTCAATGACAAAGTGAGAGAACTGATTGTAGACAAATCAGCAGAAAACCATTTACGTGCAGAAATGATTGCTCAAGGGCATATGCCCATGTTCATAAACGGACTCAGCCTAGTAGCACAATCAATCACCACTCTAGAAGAGGTGATGAGAGTAGCAAAAGAATAGAATAACATGGCAGAATACAAGTACACAGCTACAAACCCAGAAGGAGTAATAGTAAGTGAGACTATACTGGCAGAGAACGAAGAAGAAGTAGAGTTAATGCTCAAGCGGCAAAGTTTATTGCTAGTAAACCTCCGTCTTTTGCCAGACGCCGAGGAGAAGTTTTTTGACAAACTCCTACACAAAGTTACAAATACAGATAAAGCCCAATTTCTCGAATACTTTGCCTCCATGCTAGAAGCAGGGCTCACTGTGAGCGATGTATTGCAAGCATTTTATGAAGACTTGGATAAGCCATTGTTGCGCAAATTTGTTAAAGACACTCAGTATGGCTTGCGGAACGGTAAAAGACTCTCAGAATGCTTTGAAGCATACCCCGAACTCTTTCCCCAGCTTTATGTAGGCATGATCAAAGTAGGAGAAGCTTCTGGCACATTAGCAGAGAGTTTGCGTCACCTTGCAGATCAACTGAAAAAATCAAATGAGCTACGGTCAAAAGTGAAGAACGCCATGATTTATCCGTCTATCCTAGTGACAGCGATGGTTTTGGTAATAATCATCTTGCTGCTAGTAGTTTTTCCTAGAATGCAGGAGTTCTTTGGTAACGCCAATATGGAACTCCCAGCTCTCACTATGGCGCTTATTTCTATTAGCAAGCTTGCCCAGCAATTCTGGCTACCTATTCTACTGGGGATTATCGTTTTGGCATACGCATTTCGGAAAGGATCAAGCAACCCCGATTTTCGTCGCTGGCAAGGGAAAATGTCTCTGCGAATTCCAGTATTGGGGCCATTAAACAGAGCAGTAAATGTCGCCACTCTCACCCGCACTTTCGGATCACTGTTATCTAGTGGTGTCAATATCCTGGAATCTGTGGAGGTAGTGAAGGCCAGTATGACAAATCAAGTTTATCGAGATATCCTTGATACTGTGCGCAACGACCTAGAAGTAGGTAATACTCTAGCAGATAGCCTGAAGAAGTTTCCCGAGTATTTCTCTCCTTTTGAAATCCGAGTCCTGTCAATCAGCGAACGTACTGGAGAAGTAGCCGATGGATTGAAAAGTATTGCAGAGTTTTACGAGACAAAAGTTCACGGGTTGCTTTCTGGACTATCATCGGCGATTGAACCCTTGATCATGATCGTAATGGGCGGAGTAGTAGCTGTAATCGCAGTATCTGTGATCACACCTATCTACCAACTGCTTTCTGGAGTATCAAATATTGGTCAATGATTTATTGAAATCAAATGAAAGCATTACGATTTGCCGCACTTACCACCATTGAACTGATACTTGTAATTACACTTATGTCCCTAGTTACGCTAGGATCCCTTGCTGCTATCGTAAATTTTCATACAACAACGGTTATTGACGCAGAACTAAAAACAGCAATTACAAATATTCAGCGAGCAAGACAGCTGGCAATTTCAAATTCCACCAGCCAAAATTATTCCATCAAATTTTTGGCAGACAGTTATGTTTTATTTCCTGGAGATACCTATGTAGAAGGAAGCGGTAATAACATAAATTTTTACCTAGATAGTGCAGTTATAGTTTCCACAACATTCCCCAGCGATCAAATAATATTTCAAAACTTTACTGGCAGAGTAATCAGCCCTGGAAGTGTTGATCTCACTGCTGGTAGCTTTGCCAAACAAATTACTATTAACAGCCTCGGAGTTGTGGAACAGATTAATTAAACACAATGCTATAAAAGCCTTTGGAACAATTGAGATCATGACCGCCGTAGCCTTCATGGCCGTGATACTCACTGCTTCATATTCTGTACTTAATTTGTCGGTAATTATCGTAGATCGAGCGCAGAAGCTAACAATGGCAGAAATGCTTGCCCAAGATTTACTAGAGTTAACCGTAAGTAAAAGAAATGAGAATTGGAACTCTGTCAATCCAGGACAATTTCACTTTGAAGATGATTTGGTGCAAGGCATGATCTTTGTCTCTGGAAGCGAAGTAGTTAATGGCTTCACCAGGTATGTCACCATCTCGGAAGTGCAAAGAGATGCGGGTGGCAACATAGTGCAATCTGGGGGGATAGTAGACGATAAAACATATAAAGCAACCGCAACTGTTACTTGGACGTATGCCAGTCAAAATTTTGATCTAGAGCTGGTTCAATATATTACTGACTGGAAAAGGTTTTGACTATGAATCATGGATCCGCTAATAAACTACCTGCTTTCACACTCTTGGAGGCATTAATATACGTGTTGCTACTGAGCGTGGTTGTTTCTGGTATTACCAGTCTAGTCCTGCTCATATATAGGTTTAAAACCGTTGTAGAAGATAGGGTAAATATCAACGAGGAATTCCGGCTAGTTATGAAGTCTATACGTGATGATATGTATTTAGGTGATCAAGTTTTTGTAACCGCAGAAGGAAGACTGGTAATCGGAATCCCTGGTGGCGGACAAATACAATATTATCTAGAATCAAACAGGGTGTGGAGAAAGTATCTTGCAGAATCTCCGGTATCAATGACATCAAACTATAGCAATATTCATCATTTCAGTGCTGTAGATATTTCTAGTTCAGAGACAGCAGGAACCGTCAGGATTACACTGGATATTTCCAATTTTCCGATAGGTTCTCTCAAGCCAGAAGTGAGACAAGTGGTAACTTCTACCGTTAGCTTAAAATTCATATGAAGAAGCCAGCACAAGCAACTCTAGCCATTGTGGTAGCATTGGCAACCATCCTAATTACAGTCTCCGTACTTGTTTCCACGATCAGCTACACTCACTTTCTTAATCAGCAGAGTGCGGTAGAAGCTACTCAATCATTGCTATTAGCAGATAGTGCTCTAGAGAACGCATTGCTAATGCTCCAACAAGAAGCTTCATACACCGGTGAAACCTTCTCGGTACCAGAGGGGCAGGCGACAATAAGTGTTATCAACACAGGCTCCACATCTAGGACGCTCACAGTAACCACACAGAATTTACCTGTGCGCAGATCACTGGACATTGACATCACCATCTCAGGTTACACAAACCCAAACAGCTACCCTACAATCTTCGGTGGTGACGATGTTTTTGTTTATAGTTCCAGCGCATTGGTCGAAGGTGGTATTTGGACAAATGATAATGTAGACGTGCGTGATAGTGCTATTGTGCGGGGAAATATTCTAGCAGCTGGACAAGGGGCACTCACTAGTACCCAAATCCGTTACAGCGGTAGAGTAGAAGACTATGCAGGTTCATTGGAGATTGAAGGAAACGTATATTCTATAGATCGTATCCGGGTTAACAATTCTGGCTCCATCCAGAATCGTGCAGAATCCCGCACAGGTGTAACTATTGCAACTGGCGGTTCCGTAGGCTCCAGTGTAACAAATCCCAGTCTTACCATCCCCACGTACCAAATACCTTCATTTGATTATGACGAAGTGAGAACCATTGCTCAACTCAATGGCACATACTTCGCAAATGCAGCCCAATTTATTAGCTACCTAGCACTTAACGGAAACACTACTCCCGGTGGGATTTTCTACATTGATGGCACAGATACACTAACTTTTGCTCAAGGCCAGACGTATAACATCACTGGATCGATAGTAAGCGAAAGCGCAATCACCATTAACAGCGAATCATACACTCACATCCGCGACAGTTACTATCCAGTTATCGTATCTGGCGGCGATGTGCGAATAGAAGACCCAGCAGCCTGTAACTGTAGCGTGAACATCGGGGGGGTCATCTTCTCCGAGCGCAGTGTGATTCTGCGCTATGATCAATACAGTGGAGCAGAAAGCTATGCAGCTATCATTAACGGTGGCATTGTCGCTGCAGACGAAGTTTGGATAAGAGAGAAAAGTAGGGTCATTTTGGATCTAGATGCATTATTAAATACAGATGGATTCAATACCAGTGGAGTAGAGTTGCCACCAGACACAGATAACATAATTAGCATTGAAGACTGGGGAATTGAGTAATATTGATCTTGAAGATTGAGATTTGGCAAATATTCCGGTAAATTGTGTAGTGAATCAGACTGCCCTATATGATTGACGTCGAGTTCGACAAAGCCACAAATATTCGTCCAAGCATTGCCTTGGAGTTTACTGGTGAGCTGATCCGGGTGATGCAGTTTGATAACCGGGAGAATAACACCTTTGAATTACGCTCTTTCTGCGAGGTAGCCATGCCCCCAAATTCAATGGAAGAAGGGCGAATAATCAACCCTCGCGAGACATCCCAACTGGTATTAGAAGCCCTAGAAACCTGTAAGCCACGCATTCCCAGTAGTACATATGCCATATCCGTGATTGACCAGCAACATACTTTTTTCATTACCCTTGAATTTCCCATTCTGAGCAAAGAGGAACTACGCAGTTTGCTTTCCAGACAAATCAAGGATATCTTGCCAATGGCCGAGTCCGATGTTTACTGGGACTGGCACCGACTACCCCAAACAGAAAATAAAATACCTATTCAGATAGCAGCTGTCCCAAAAGTGATTATCGACTCTCACACAGACACACTTGTAAAAGCTAAGCTCACTCCACTGCTATTTGAGCCCAGAACGCTTTCATCGGCCAGACTAATTACAACTGTAGATCCCAAAGCTCAGAAACGGTTCCTCACAATCGATGTGAGCCGCAATTCATACTACATATCGCTTGTGCAGAATGGAGAGCTGGCATTTGTAGCAGAACAGCCTGTTCAGCCAATAAATACCAAAGAAAATGTCCGGATCTTGAGAAGAAAAATTAGCGAGGTACTAGAATATGGTACAGGTAAAGAGAACCAGGAAATTTCCGAAATGCCCATATTTCTATATGGGAAGGAGAGTACAGCCGTTACAGACTTGCTGGATGAGTTTATCCAAGCAGGATTTAAGAACACTAGCAGAATAAATTACTCGATGCAGGGAGAAGATCAAGCACATGACTTGGGCTCAAAGAACAAAGACAGCTATATTGCGCTAATGGGTGCAGCAATAAAAGGCATGGCTCGTCCCAAAGAGGATAGGACCGCCCTGAACCTAGTGCCTCAGCTGGCAAAAGATACATTTCGCCGCCGAGAAATGGCAAGCACACTTCGTAACTATTTGGTGTTTGTAGCAGTGAACGTTTGTTTATTGGTGATTCTCACCATCGCAACTTCTGCAGTCATTACACAGCGAGTAACAGATTTGGAGCAAAGATATGCTGCAGTCATCAATTTCTCAGAAAGTGAGAAAGTTATAGAACTGGAGAAAGCCATCGGACAACTAAATAGCACTAGTGCAGAGACCAGAAATCTGATAGCCAAAATCTATGATTGGGGGCAAATATTGGAACTGCTTAATCGTGTTACGCCTGCTGGAGTAACCTTAATCAATACGGTAGTTGATCTAGATTCAAATTTGCCAGGAAGTAATTATTGGATATTCACAGTTTCTGGTCAGGCTCAAGACAGGATCAATGTCATCGAGATGACAGAGGCATTGCGAAACAGTGATCTTGTAGAGAATGTGAAACTACCGCTAGAAAGCTTGGAAGCTGGATCGGATGTGCGGTTTGTAATTGAAGCCCAAATCCCATTTGACAACCTATTAAAGAAATGAAACGTAACAAACCAGATAATATCACGCTACTCTTAATCGTTTTTATCCTCACCGGAGTAGTTACCATCTATATCACAGGCACGAAGATAGTAGAAGGAACACAGGCAATTGATGAAACCAAGCTCGAGATTCAATCTGAATATATTCGTCGTGAGCGTTACCAGGAGCTCCTTGAGAGCTATCAAACTCTTAAACAACAAGGCGCTCTGGAGGAAATTGATAGTGTACTGCCATCTGCAGATAATTTTGTGGAAGTAATTGAGGAACTAGAGTCAATTGCTTTGCTGTCAAATAACCAGATTCAAATGCGTTTGGGAGAAGCCAAGCTCACATCTCAAGGCATAGAGCTGAGTACAGAAGATCTTGTGCAAAGTGCGATCATTAGCGAAGGAGGTTATGATCGCATACAAATAGAGGTCTCCCTGCGAGGTAAGTATGCAGACTTGGAGCAGTTTCTTCATCTTTTTTATCAAGCCAAGTATTACCTGAATATTACCGCCATGAATGCCAATCGCCTATCAACTGATGCTGGGGCATACATAGATACATTCTTTACCATAGATGTATTTGTGCAAACAGTGATCTATAATTAAATTGTAATAAATGGCAGAACCTATAGCAACCCAATCACCAACCAATACAGAAACAAGCGCCAAGCTCGAAAATACTTCAACTAAAACCACCGTCAAAGCAGAAGAAAATGAGTTAGATCCGAAATCCACAAAAAAGAATGCTGCCAAGCCAGTAAAACCTACATTCTCCGATTTTCTTTCCCTTCATAAGAGTTATATTCTCGGGGTTGTAGTGGGAATCTCATTACTAATTCTGAATACATATGTTGGGCTTTATATCACAAGGCTTCTACTAGATGATGAGAATCTACCAGTTACTCCAGGCGTATCCCTTCCTGCCATAAATCTTGATGACTATGAAGCTGTGAAAACGGATCGGCAGAATAGAGAAGTTAAAGAATTACGCGTACCCTCCGGCATTGACCCATTTGGAACTAACTGAGAACCTGAGATAAACCAGCATCTCCAAGCAGCCAAATTATTCATCATATCTAGAGATATTTACAAAGGGTCTTGCCCAGATAACTAACCCATAAGTGAGGTAAAATAGTTACTATGAGAG
>CAZGHV010000020.1:0-10703 GCA_964525705.1 uncultured Candidatus Saccharibacteria bacterium
CAAAATTTATAGAAAAAAGAGGAGAAGGAATTCGGAATGTTGCAGTGGGAGTTAATCAAAGTATCTTTGTTGATTCTAGGCAAGGAGGCTACTTCTCGCCAGTGATCTCTACAGTTGATGAAGTGGTTTCATCTGTGATGCGCAGGGATAGAGTTGTAAAGGAGCAAGCTAGGATTGAGGTTTTTAATGCTACAAACCAGCCAGGGCTGGCTTCTGCAATGCGACGTAGACTCCAAAATCTGGGAGCGAATGTAATTCGAGCGGGTAATTCGCCGGAGCTATCTGAACGGAATAAGCTTTACGTGTCGAATGTGGGCAATTTCCCGTTCAATACTAGTCTGATATTGGAGGAGTTAGACCAGAATGCAATAATTATTGAAGAACCATATCCACTCAATCATACTGGTGACTTGGTTCTGGTTTTGGGTGCAGAGATTTGATCTTTTGTAAATCTGGGGCAGAGCTTATGCTTTGTATATTTACGCTATTAGCATTTTGGGCATATATGCTAGTTGCTCTTTTTATAATGGCGGTGATATTATGCCTGTACATAACACCCAAAAAATTATGTCTGGACACTCAAAATGGGCAACAATTCGGCGTGCAAAGGCTGTAACTGACGCCAAGAAAGGGAAGCTATTTAGCAAATTGTCTCGGGATATTATCCTGGCCGCTAAGGCTGGTGCAGATTTGGAGACAAACTTTACTTTGCGGCTGGCAGTTGATAGAGCAAAGGCGGCAAATATGCCGGCAGACAATATAGAGCGGGCGATAAATAAGGGCTCTGGTCAAGATAAAGATTCTGCTGCTATCCAAATGATCACTTATGAAGGCTTGGGACCTGGGGGTGTGGCATTGTTGATAGATTGCCAGACGGATAATACGAATAGAGCAATAACAGAAGTAAGGATGATTATGGAGCGTTTTGGAGGCAAGCTGGCTCCAGCAAATAGCATTTCTTGGAGGTTTATGGAGGTTGGTCAGGTTTATGTTCTAGCCCAAAAGTATATTCCTGGTTCTAAGCATGGACTAGCTGGTGGTTATGTCGCGACTTCAGTGGATGAGCTTGAGATGCAATTGATAGAGCAAGAAGGGATAAAGGATATCGTTGCAGAGGAGGGAGGCTTCTGGGTATATACTGAGCGCGCTAAGTTCCGAGATATCCATGCCTGGCTAGATTCTATGGGCTACAAAGTGGAAAATGCTGAATTGATAAAGCATGCAGTTGAGAAGCAGCAAATTTCTGCACTGGATGAGGAGAAGTTGCAAGGTCTCGTGTTTGCACTTGAAGAATGTGATGATGTGGTGTCGGTTTGGCATAATGCTGCTGATTAATGCATTAAGGGCACTGCTGTTCGTGATTATTTAGGTCTCTATTTCGGGATGGGTCTTAAGTTTGTAATATGAGCAAATTGTTACCGTCGCAAATGGTCTTGGGAGTAGATGTAGGAACGGCTATAGTTGGCTGGGGTATGGTTTCTTACTCTCCCCAAGATAAGTATGGTCTAAAGCTAGTTGACTATGGGACGATTCGGACAGATTCGGACGTTGAGATGCCCAAGCGTTTGGTAGAAATACATGCTGGACTGAGGCAATTGATAAAGAATTATGGCCCTGCGGTGGCTGCTGTGGAAAGTTTGTTCTTTTTTAAAAATCAAAAAACTGTAATGACTGTGAGCCAGGGTAGAGGGGTGATATTGCTTGCCTGCGAGCAGGAAGGCTTACCAATATTTGAGTACACACCTTTGCAAGTTAAATCTGCAGTTTCTGGATTTGGGAGAGCAGAGAAGAAGCAGGTACAAATGATGGTGAAACAGCTATTGGGTAGAGAAGAAATGCCGCAACCAGATGATGCAGCAGATGGACTAGCAATAGCTATTTGTCATATATTTAATTCAAACAGCAGACTGCCGAAAGTTAGCTAAGATTATGATAGCCTATATAAAAGGAGAAATATTGGCAGTTTTTGATGCAAAGATAGTCGTTGCTAGTAATGATTCTGTTGGTTACTTGGTGAATGTGCCAGGGATGCCGGTGCCAGGAGTGGGGGAAAGAGTAGAGCTTTTTGTGCATACTGCTGTTCGCCAAGATGATATCTCCTTGTGGGGGTTTGTGGATTTGGAACAGCTACGTTTGTTTGAGAAATTGCTACAGGTGTCTGGTGTCGGTCTGAAAACAGGATATGCGCTGGTGGCGGTTGTGGGAGTGCAGCAAGTAGTGGAAGCAGTACAAATTGGTCAAGCGGATTTGCTGCGTGCACCTGGGGTGGGGCAGAAAACTGCAGAGCGGATTATTCTGGAGTTGAAGGATAAATTGAAATCTTGGAATGTGGGCAGTAGTGGAAGCATTGATCAGTCTCCTATGGGCAAAAATGATGCTGTGGAAGCTTTAATTGGGCTGGGGTACAAAGTGCAGGAGATAGAAAAAGCTTTCAATTCCATGCCATCGGGGGAATATGCTTCTACTGCTGAATTGGTAAGAGCTTTGCTGTTACAACTACGCTGAGTAGATAAAATTTTCTGGTAAAATACTATTGAATATGGCAATTTCAGATAGCAATTCGTCCACATCAGCTGGTGTTCTGGGGGAAGATGAAATAGTGCTTGAAGCAAGCTTGCGTCCAAGCAACTTTGCAGAGATTGTAGGTCGCAAAACTGAGAAAGAGAATCTGCAAGTGATTATCAAGTCTGCACAAGCAAGAGAAACCTCCATGGACCATGTTTTATTTCATGGACCTCCTGGTCTGGGAAAAACTTCAATGGCAATGGTGCTAGCAGGGGAGATGGGCGTTCCATTTCATGTTACTAGTGGACCTGTAATTAATAAAACAGGCGACCTTGTATCATTACTGGCTTCATTGGAAGAAAGATCAATATTATTCATAGATGAAATCCATAGACTGCGTCATGCTGTGGAAGAAATACTTTACCCAGCAATGGAAGACAGAGCGATAGATTTAATGGTAGGAAAGGGCCCTAGTGCTCGGAGCCTGCGCTTGGATCTCCCCCCATTTACCATTGTGGGTGCCACCACAAAGCTGTCAATGCTTATTAGCCCTTTGCGAGATAGATTTGGGGCAGTATTTCGGCTAGATTTTTATTCTGAGGATGAAATTGCCCAGATAGTGAGGCAGAAGGCTCAAAAAATGGGTATTAGCTTGCAGCCGGGAGTGGATATGGCAATTGCGAAGCGTTCTAGGTTGACTGCTAGGATAGCTGTCCGCATTCTGAAACGTGTGCGCGATTTGGCAGTAGTATCTGCTCAAAATGATGCTGGATTGGATTTTGTTGAAGAAGCAATGCGCATGTTGGAGATTGATATAGACGGCCTTGATGCTATTGATAGAAGATTGGTGGGAGCACTGTATTATA
Organism: uncultured Candidatus Saccharibacteria bacterium; assembly: GCA_964525705.1. Lineage (GTDB taxonomy): Bacteria > Patescibacteriota > Dojkabacteria > J137 > JAEUSD01 > CAZGHV01. The sequence continues at coordinate 3,372 of CAZGHV010000020.1, forward strand.
AGTTTGGGGGTAAACCAGTGGGGCTGAGCACTTTGGCAGCAAGCATTTCCGAGGAGCCAAACACACTAGAAGAGATATATGAGCCATTCTTGTTAAGAAAGGGATTTATAGAGCGCACTCCCCGTGGTAGGATGCTGACAACAATGGGAGTAGAGTATGTACTTTCTCAGCAAATGAGTTAGACTATGCAAATGTTCACTACTAGAGTTCGAGCAATTATTGTGGCGAGCGTTGCAGCTTTGTTATTTCTGGCAACACTGCTGGGTTGGATTGACTATGTCCAAATTTTTCCGTTTCTTGCAGATGCCACCGATGTTACAGCGAATACTTTTACCGCTGTGGCAACCAGCTTGCTAGTTTTCTTTGGAACATTATGGGTGTTGTTTTTTAAATCGAAAAAGGGATCTTTATTTATTTTTTCAGGCTTTGTGGGTATTGCTTTTTTCCCATATGTTCTGCTTTCTGATTCGGTATTACGTAGCCTATTTCTTGATCTGGGTACGGTGTCTGTTTCAATTTTGGCATCTGTGGTTGCATGGGTAGTTTGTTACCTGCTGACATTGACTGCCAATGTGCTTAATGGATCGCTGCAATTTAATATCCCCTTGGGGCAGGCTGGGAAAGCTGCGCAGTTTATTTTTTCTCTTGTCTCCTCGTACCTGCTATTCACATTCTTATTTGGCACCGGGATGGATCTGTTACCAAAGATTTTAATAGCTGCACTGTTTGTATTTGCGTATACATATTCATGTCTATTCGGGCTAAATTTACCCGGGCGTCAATCTGTGATATCTAGTACAGCGATTTCGTTGATGATGCTTACTCTTACTGCAATAATATCTATTTGGCCACTTAACTCTGTGTATGCAACCTTGGTGTGTGTTGTAGTGTTCTATGTACTGCTTAATGTTGCACTGGAGATGCGAGAAAAATTGGCAAAAACTCTGTGGTTTGAGTATGGGATTTTATTTCTGCTGATAGTTATTTTGGTAGTGACAAACGCCCGCTGGGGAGTGCAAGGACCACTCATATGAGCGTGAAATATTCCCGTGACGGAGAAACTAGCTTTGCTTTGGGCGCATTTCCCACCCTTGAGCTTATCAAGGCTCAGCCAGATCGTCTCCGCACTGTATATCTGCACCCCAAGGCTGTCAACACTGAAATTGCTGCTTTTCTTTCCGAGCGCGTATCGGACAAGGTGCAGGTTTCGGATAAAGTCTTTCGGACGCTTTCGGACAAAGGAAATGTGTTTGTCATAGGTGAGTTTGAGAAATATCGCCAAAAAATCCGTAATGAAGTGGATCACATTGTGCTGCATGGTGCAGCTAGTCAGGGCAACTTGGGAACTATCATTCGGACTTGCGCAGGTATGGGGATGGGTGATGTCGTCTTGATTGATGGTGACGATGGTGCGATCGACTATTGGCATCCAAAAGTGGTCCGGGCCAGTATGGGTGCTGTTTTTCACGTTCAAATTGAGCAATTTGGCAGCTTTAAGCAGTATGCAGATAGGATTGACTCCCAGCGACCGCTTTTTATGTTTGTACTAGATAGAGGTGCAGAGGAATTACAGAAGCTAGTGAGCCAAAAGCCTTCATCCTTAATATTTGGGGCAGAGGGGGCAGGCTTGCCACAATCAGTATGGGAGCAGGGGAGAAGGGTTTTTATTCCACAGTCGCAAGAGATAGATTCATACAATTTAGCAGTAGCAGTAGCGTTGGGCATATATCAGCTAAAGGTTATTTCTCCTGCCAACCTTCGGGCAGACTAGCATTGCCCAGTAAAGCGAGCAGAGGAGGTGATACGTAAATTTGTTACGTAAACTCTAGGCTAAAGTGGATAACTTCTGGTCCGGCCATTAGTTATGGGATATAGGCTTTTGCGAAATACGAAATCGGCAAATCTTCAATATGACCAGCTGCAGCTGGGTTACCTTGGCAGCTATTGGGGAAGTGAGAGTGTAGGCTCCTCCTTTACCGGACGGTAGGGGGTTTTCTGTATCAGCTTACTGAGTATAATTACTCTTATATTTACCAAAGACGAAATAGAGACGAGAAGTGGCACGGATTTGTGAGAAACTAAATTTACGTAATTCCCCCTGTTTGCAGGACTTTATTCTGTTTCTATCTGCCTGTTCTCACCTGACATCAAAGTTTTTTTCTGTTTGTCCTGATTTTGGCGCCCTCATGATAGAAATTTACACCTGAGCTGGTTTTTTTAAGTAAACCCTCGGAATACCCTGCCAGCAAATGGCTCTGGGGATATCGCGTTTAAATGGCCTAGGAGCTGCCTGGAGGTTACGTAATGATTGTTTATATGTCTCGATTGATCTTATGAAGTTGCTTAAGATCCTACCAGGTACTATATGATTGCAATTGCTGCTACATGATCACCATTTTTGAGCCGCATCATACGTACTCCTTCTGTTTGTCGATTTCTTGCTGGCAATTGGTCTGTGGGTACACGTACGGCTTGCCCTTGGGCACTCATAATTAATAGATCTCTTTCTGGATGGTCTAGTGTGCGGGCAGCTGCCAAGTCTCCAGTTTTTGCAGACAGTCGTGCAGCAAACAATCCGCTTCCGCCTCTTTTTTGTGGAGAAAACTGGTTTAAGCTTGTTACTTTGCCATATCCTTGTTCAGATATGGTAAGCACTAGGTCTTCTTCACGACGAATGATGTCCATAGATATAACGTAATCACTTTCAGACTTGAGGTTGATACCACGTACACCCATGGAGGCTCTGCCTGTTTCACGCACATCTGTTTCACGAAAATGGATGGCTTGAGCTTTACGAGTTACCAAGATGAGAGAATTGTTTCCCGTGGTAGGTTTTACCCAGATTAATTCATCACCCTGCTCTAGTTTGATAGCTATCAGACCATTGCTACGAATGCTGTCAAATTCACCGATCGGTGTTTTCTTGACAGTGCCTTTCTTGGTAGCCATAAACAAGAATTTGAAATTCTTGCCAGATGCTTCTTTACCCTGTTCTCCTTCTTGCGAAATGTCTTCATCAAGAATATTCCCTTCACGGCTACGAGTGAGGACACTAGTCACTAGTTCGCCTTGGTTAATACTGATTAGATTTACTATTGGGACTCCTCTGGCTGTGCGGGAAGTATATTCTGGGAGCTCATATACCTTGAGTGCAAATACACGACCGTGGTTTGTGAAAAATAAGACTTCATCATGCGTGTTACAGTTGAAAACATGCCGTACTGCATCATCTTCTTTTGTGGTGACAGCTTTCTTGCCCACACCTCCGCGGGCTTGAGTTTGATAAGCATTATCTTTGAACCGCTTGATGTATCCTTGCTCGCTAATAGTAACAAATACTTCCTCACTGGCAACCACATCTTCTTCACTTATCTCCCCGGCCTTACCTTTATGCACTTTGGTACGTCTTTCATCCCCATGTTTCTCTTTGAATTTGATTAATTCTTCCTTTATGGACATCATGATGTTTGCAGGGGAAGATAATAGCTCTAGAACACGCTTGATGTCGGCAACTACTTGCTTATATTCTTCTTCTATCTTTTTACGCTCTAGAGCCGCCAGACGTCGTAGCTGCATGTTCAATATTGCTGTAGCCTGAATTTCGCTCAGTTCGAATTTGGACATTAACGCTGTTTTGGCGGTGTCTGCATCTGCTGAACTACGAATCGTATTGATTACCTCGTCCAAATGGTCCAGAGCAATCATTAATCCTGCTAGTATATGTTCACGCTCGCGTAACTTGGCCAGCTCAAACTCATTACGGCGAATAATCACCTGTTGACGGTGATTTACAAATATAGTGAGCAATTGTTTGATATTGAGTAACTGAGGCTCTCCATCTACCAGGGCTAGCATGTTTGCATTGAAGGTTTTTTGGAGCTCAGTGTATTTATACAGACTGTTTTCAACGGTTTTGGGCTTGGCGTCTCTTTTCAATTCAATCACAACCCGAATCCCTTGCCTGTTTGAAAGATCTTTAATGTCCGAAATTCCAGTAAGTTTGTTTTCTTTCACCATTTCAGCCATTCTGGCTATAAGCCTTTGTTTGCTTACCTGGTATGGTATTTCGGACACGATTATCTGAAAACGGTTTCCCTTTTGCTCTTCAATACTAGTGACTCCTCTCATTAGAATTCTGCCTCTACCGGTTTCGTATACTGCAGCTATCTCTTTACTGTCAAAGATCTCTCCACCTGTGGGAAAATCCGGGCCTTTAACATGCTTAAGTATAGCCGCTATATCCATCTCAGAAACAAATACGGGGAATCTATTTATAGGCAACTCGGCTATATCAGACAGCTGTTTAATTGCTAATTGATAGTCAGGAGCTGGCGCAGTTTCTGCGTACTCGCTTTTGCCTTGTGTGATGAGTTCTATGGTGGCATTCAGTATTTCTGCCAAATTGTGAGGAGGAATCTTTGTTGCCATGCCCACAGCGATACCTTCTGCTCCATTCACAAGCAAGTTTGGCAATAGACCCGGCAGTACCGCTGGTTCTCGCTCAAGTCCATCAAAATTGGTGATGAAGTCGACGGTATTTTGATCCAGCCCTTCTAGCATACCAGTGGAATGTTCATCCAACCTGGCTTCAATATAACGCATTGCAGCGTGCTTATCTCCATCGATTGAACCGAAATTTCCTTGTCCCTCTACCAATGGATAGCGCATATTCCATTCTTGTGCCAGACGTACTAAAGCATCTTCAATGGCTGCGCTACCGTGTGGGTGGTACTTGCCCATCACATCTCCTACTATTCGCCCTACTTTCTTAAATGGTGTTCCCGGCTTAACTCCCATCTCGTGCATACCCCACAATATTCTTCTCTGGACAGGCTTGAGTCCATCTCGAGCATCGGGAAGCGCCCGGGCAACGATCACGCTCATGGCATAGTTGATATAACTGCTTCGCATTTCATGTACTATGTCACTCTGGATGTGTGGTTGCGAATTTGTGGGTGTATTTTCTGTGTCCATATTGATTAAATGTCTAGTTCTGCATCTTTACTATGTGTTTGAATAAATCGTTTGCGAGGAGCAACTTCTTCTCCCATTAGTACTTCAAATGTCTGGTCTGCCTCTGCTGCATCGATTACTGTTACCTGTTTTAGTACCCGCTTACTCGGATCCATAGTTGTTTGCCATAATTCTTCGGCGTTCATTTCTCCCAGTCCTTTAAATCTACTGATCTTCGGCGTGTTATTTTTGCGTGCAGTTATCAGTTTTTGTAGTGCTGCATCATCCTGAACCCATATTACTTCGTTTACCCCAAACACTACTTTATACAAAGGCGGCTGCGCAATAAAGAGATTCCCGCTTTCTACCACTGGCCGCAAATGCCTGTAAAACATGGTAAGTAGCAAAGTCACTATATGCCCTCCATCTACATCTGCATCTGCCATAATTACTATCTTGTGGTATTTGAGCTTGGCCATGTCGATCAAATCTCCGATTCCTACTCCCACTATACGCACCAGGTCTGCCATCTCTTCGTTTGATAAAACTTTGTCTATGCGGTATTTCTCGGAGTTTATAGGTTTGCCACGCAATGGAAATATTGCTTGTGTTTGACGATCCCTGCCGTTTTTTGCCGACCCTCCAGCCGAATCTCCCTCGACAATAAATAGCTCACTATTCTCAGGGTTCTTTGAGCCACAATCTGCAAGTTTACCAGGCAGACCTCCTCCTTCTAGGGCGCTTTTACGCACTACGGACTCGCGTGCCGCCTTGGCGGCAGCTCTTGCTTTATTTGCCAGTATGGCCCGCTGCACTATCGTTTTTGCATCACCTGGATTTTCTTGAAGAAATGTCGCAAAGTTTTGCTCCATCACTTTGCGCACTACCTGTACTACTTCTGGGTTGTTTAGTTTGGTTTTGGTTTGGTTTTCAAAAATGGGGTTGTGGACTTTTACAGAAACTATGGCTGTGAGGCCTTCTCGCACATCATCTCCAGAAAGTTTCAGCTCCTTTTCTTTCTCACTTGAGACTTGCATGAAATAATCATTCAAGGTTTTTGTGAGTGCCATTCTACATCCGGTCTGGTGAGTTCCGCCATCTCTATTGAGGATGTTGTTCCCGAAGTATAACTCTCGAGACTGCAGGTCATCTGTGTACTGAATTGCGATTTCCACTTCTACATCTTCTAGGGAAGCAGAGGTATGGAAGATTGTTGTTTGGATTGGCTTGAGATTTAGATTCAGATAGCTCACGTATGAGCGGATTCCGCCCTCAAAATGAAAATTTAGATATTGGGCGGGTTCGGTTCTTCTATCAACAAACACAAATGCTAGCCCTCCATTAAGATACGCATGCTGGCGGATCTTACTGAGCACTGTTTTACTGCTAAATTCTACAGTTTCAAATATTGTGGGATCTGGTTTAAAGGTGATCCAGGTTCCATGTAACTCACTTTCCCCGGATTGCTTTACAGGATAAAGCGGGGTTCCTTTTTCATATTCTTGTATATAGGATTTTCCGTCTTTGAATACCTCTATTTTTACTTTCTCACTAAGAGCGTTCACCACTGAAAGTCCTACGCCATGTAATCCAGACGATACCTTGTAGTTTGAATTGTCAAATTTACCCCCTGCATGCAGGACTGTGGCTGCCAATTCTAGGGCACTTACATTCTCTGTGGGGTGCATCTCTACTGGAATACCTCTACCATCATCCTTCACTGTAATAGATCCATCGGCATTCATAATCACATCGATTTGTTTGGCATGCCCTGCGAGGTACTCGTCTATTGAGTTATCAACCACTTCCCAGATCATGTGGTGTAGCCCAGTCTCGTTTGTTGGACCAATATACATTCCTGGACGAGTACGGACCGCATCTAAGCCTTTTAAGACCCGAATGCTGCTTGCTCCATAATCGTTTTTTTCTTGATCGGCCATACTATTGGGTCTGTAATATCTTCAAAAGCAGCTAACTAACTGCAGAAACAAGCATAACACAAATATATGCCTAGAATAAACATCTCTAGGAATTTGAACGGGAAGGTGGTTGATCTTTCCCCATGTTCCCAAACCCTTCAAAAGCACGTAGTATCTCCATGGGAACCATAAAGACAACTGTGTTTGACTGGTCAGATGAGATATCGTTTATGGAATTTAATGTCCGCAGATGTAAAGCACCAGGGGCTTTTGCCATCATCAGTGCTGCCTTTTGCAAGTTCTCAGCGGCGATTACCTCTCCCTCTGAGTTGATGATGGTTGCCCGCTTCTCCCTCTCTGCCTCAGCTTGCTTGGCCATAGTCCTCTTCATGCTTTCTGGCAAGATTACATCTTTCAGCTCCACACTCAGGATTCGCATTCCCCAGGACTGACTGGTTTT
>CAZGHV010000021.1:0-10385 GCA_964525705.1 uncultured Candidatus Saccharibacteria bacterium
CCCCAGGACTGCCAGGTATATTCTACTAATTCTTCAATATTGTTTGCGACTTTGTCTCTATGGCTCAATAATTCGTCTAGTGTGAATTCTCCTACAACTGTGCGCATGGTAGTCTCTGCCAGCTGAGATGTAGCCCACATGTAGTTTTCTACCTCCAGGACAGCTTTTTCTGCATCCACCACATTGAAATATAGAACTGCACTAATACGTGTGGAAACGTTATCTTTTGTGATTGCTTCTTGATCTGCGAGATCTACTGTTTTGGTACGGATATCTATCTTGACGATGTTTTGAAATAGGGCAAAAATCAAATGCCAGCCAGGACCTACCTGCTTCTGGTATTTTCCAAAAGCGAACAACAAGCCTTTCTCATATTGATTAACCTGCTTGATACGCAATCCTGTTGTTATCAGAATTGTAACGGTGGCGAATAAAATCAAGAATCCTTCCATCCAGTTATCTATAAAGAGTAAAGAATCTTCAAGGTATTCTCTGGTTAGACAGTTTTACCATCAAACACATAGAGAATCTCGAAGCTGGCAGCGATTAAATTATAACATTTTTAGCTATTTTTTGCTGCGGTGATGACTGCGTTCACGCTCAATTTTATGCTTTACAGCCATTTCTAGCTCCCCGATTACCGGCATTGTGTAGACCACGAGTGAGGCTAATAGCACTGCAATAGTACTGATAAGAATGTCTTTGATGTCCCCATTACGTCCAGATATATTAGCGTATGCCTGTATGGCCTCATCAAATATTCCAATGAGTATACTCACAAAGATGGACACCATCACAATTAACGTCTCGATGATTAACAGAAATTCGCTATCTTCTTTTGCCTCTCTTTTGCTATGCCATTGAGCTAGTCTCTTTACAGAATTCTTCATGGTGCCGATTATAGATCGGTAGATGAGAATGAAAAGCATGGCATAGAGAAACATACGGAAAAGCACCTTCAATGCTTCATTTCCCACTCCGCTAGACACGTCGGCGTTTGGCAAAGATGAGAGCCAAAAGATTACGAAGATAAATGCAATAGTACTTCCCCAGATCCACAAATAATAGGCAGCTTTTTTGGACATAGTAAACTTAGATAATTTATATCTCCATACTAATAGCCAGGCTCTCCCATGTCAACTTTGGAAGCGTCCCCACCTCTAGGCCGATATAGGCTGACTGCAGAATATCCAAAGTGCGTAAAGACTGGGTTGTGGGGGTGTAATCTGCCAAAATCATCTGCATTATTTGTAGGATTAGCTGTCTTTGTTGGTATCTATCTGGATATTCCTCTAGTATTTTTTGTGCGAATGTAAGTCTTTGCAGTGTATTTGCTTTCAGGAAATCTTTGGCTAGCTGTGTGTTCAATGCTGTGCTTTCGTCTTGAGTTGCACTCTCGTGCAAGGTAACTAGGCAACGCGAGCGAACTGTGGGCATTATTTGGCTAATTTGGCTACATAATAAAAGTATCCGGGTGTCTGGAGGTGGTTCTTCTAGAAGCTTAAGCAATTTTGCCTGAGCTGTAGGGTTTGTTCTTTCTGCATCATGGACTACGGCAAGCTTGTATGGTTGTGATACATGTGGTTTTGTATCTGCCCAGTGAATTAGTTCTTGTATCTGCTCTACACCGATGTGCTGTCCAATAGGCGAAACATGCAGCACATAGATCGCAGAGACCTGCTGCAGGTATTCTTGCGGTACTTCTTTTGTCCCCAAGATGATTTGTGGTTGATAATAACTCTTCTCTGTGTGTTTGACAGTGGGTGCCATTTTCTATAGATTGTATTGTCTGGTTTTGACATTATACACCTGCCCACATGTCCGACAAAACTGTCCAAACTTCTTCTCCAGCTTCCCAGCAAATGGGAGTGAGAGGAATGAGTAATCTGCTTGAAGCCCTTTTTACAAAGGGGCTAATCTCCAATGATGAGCTACGAAGTGTAAAATTTGAGAGTATCACAAGTAACGTTTCCCCAGAGCAGTTGGTGATATCAAAAGGCTTGGTGGCGGAAGACGATGTCCAGCATGTGAAGTCAGAGATGTATGCTATCGGGTTCGTTGATCTCACTCAAGTAGTGATAGATACGGAGACATTAAATTTGTTGCCCGAGGAAGTCGCTAGGCGGAGTAAATCTGTAGTCTTTGAGCGCACAAATTCTAGAGTTAAGGTGGCGATGGTAGATCCGCTTGATCTGCAGAATATAAAGTATCTGGAGTCGGTGGTTAAGAATCGCGTGGATGCTTACTTTGCAACCGAGGGTGCAATTTCCAGGATAATTGATACTCGTTATGGAGCGCAAGTAGGTGAAGAAGTTACCTTGGCTTTGGAGGATGTAGGGGTGTTAGATTTAGGACGGTCCGAAATTACCGATCTTACCAAAAGTGTAGATTCTGCACCTGTGTCAAAAATTGTAAACATGATTCTGGATTATGCAGTAAAACATCATGCTTCCGATGTGCACGTGGAGCCTAGGGATGGGAAAATATCTGTACGGTACCGTATATTTGGAATACTCTCCGAAAAGCTCACCTTGCCTGCAAAGCTTGGTCCAGCAGTGGTCTCCAGAATTAAAATTTTGGCTAACATGAAGATAGATGAGCATCGCGTGCCCCAGGATAATCGTTTTCAAGTCAAGTCTGGAGGCAAGATTGTGGATTTACGTGTTTCAGTGATGCCTAGCATATATGGAGAAAAAGTGGTTATGCGTTTGCTGGAAAAGGATAACAGCGTTCTAGACCTCAGGCTTACTGGAATGAGAGGGCCAGGGCTACAGTTGTATATGGACTCCTTGGCAAAGACTCAAGGTATTATCTTGATCACTGGTCCCACGGGTAGTGGTAAGACTCAGACTTTGGCAAGCTCGCTGTCTATACTTAACAAACCGGAAGTCAATATTTTGACTATTGAAGATCCGGTGGAGATCCGGGTGGATGGTGTGACTCAGGTGCAAGTAAATACAGCTGTAGGCCTTACTTTTGCAACTGCTTTGCGTTCTTTCTTACGGCAAGATCCGGACATAATTATGGTCGGAGAGATTCGCGATTCTGAGACGGCAAACTTGGCAGTCCAAGCGGCACTTACTGGTCATCTTGTGCTAGCTACTTTACACACAAACAGTGCTGCTGGAGCATTGCCTAGGCTGATGGATATGGGTGTGCAGCCATTCCTACTCGCTTCTACAATAAATGTGATCGTGGCTCAGAGATTGGTAAGGAAGCTGTGCGATGCCTGTAAGCACCAGGTTGATGCTACTAGTACAGATCTGGATTTGTTACACGAGGGCTTGGACGTGTTGGGTGGTGTTGATGTTTTGGCAAAACCGTCTGGTGAACAAGTGCACTTTGCAAGTGACTCTCAACAAGCTAAACTGTATCAGCCAGTTGGATGTCCGAAATGTTCGGACAGTGGATATAGCGGCAGAATAGGTATATTTGAGATTCTGGGCATGTCCGAAAAGATCGGGCAGATGGTGATGACTAGAGTCTCGACTGGAGAGATTGAGAGGCAGGCAATAGAAGACGGGATGTTAACAATGGCTCAAGACGGACTAATAAAAGCTCTAGAGGGGTTAACCACTGTGGAGGAAGTTTTGAGAGTACAGAATTCGTAACTTTTTATTTTAACAGTATGCCGTTTATAGACTTGTCGCCAATTACCAGTAGCCCAGGTGCAGTAACTAGTGGCTCTACCCCGACTGTAAGTACTGGCGATGATGCGTCCTCTGCTCGGGACGATAGCCAGGTAAATCCAAAGCCTGAGGAGTTGTCAGCGAGTCTGCCCCCCAAGGCAGAGGATGTGTCGTCGGTGAGCTCTGCTGAGCCTGAAATGAAGCCAGTGGTGGAGGAGGCGGTTAATGTAGCTCAGGAAGACAGCGTTTTGCAGAAATCAGAGGTTGTAGATGCAGTAGATAAGCTTAAAGATCTTGGAGTGCGGGAAATCTCTGGGCCAGCATTTGTGGAGGATCCAGCCTTAGAGTCGCTAGTGCAAGAAGACGCCCCAGCTATGGTTGACCTTGAGGCCAAGTTGGCAGAGGCAAACTCAGTGATTTCTCAAGTGGAAGCGAAACAGGAGGCTATTACTACTGCTCCATCCCCTGCTCTACCTCCGATTGCCCAGATCCCTATGGAAGAAAATCTTCCGTCACCACTGCTGTCTGCAGAAGAGAATAAGCTTCCGAGCATCGGAGAGCTTCCGGTAGATGATGAGAAGTCTTCTTCGGATGTGGAGATTGTGTCCACATCGGATCTCGCTGGCAAAACATATACTTTGGATGAACTACTTCGTCAGGGGGTAGAAATGAGGGCTTCCGATATTCACCTTAATGTTGGCTATCGGGCGATGGCTAGAGTAGATGGGAATTTGGTGGCAATGCAAAGCCGAATTCTGGAATCACAGGCAATAGAAGATATGGTTAAGGAAATAATCAAAGACCGTCACAGCTTGGATTTGTTGCAGGCAAATGATGTAGATTTGGCATATGAGTTAAAAGATATTTCGGTGCGATTCCGGGTAAACATTGCTCGGGAAAGAGGTAATTTTGTGGTAGTGTTTCGTATTATCCCCTCAAAAATTCGTACGATTGAGGAACTATCTCTTCCGCCTACGATCAAGCAGTTTGCGTATTTGGAGCGTGGGTTAGTGCTAGTGACTGGGGCTACTGGAAGTGGGAAAAGCACTACCATTGCGGCTATATTGAGCGAAATAAATAACACTCAGCATAAGCACATAGTAACAATTGAGGACCCGATTGAATATACACACCCTCGCAAGATCGCATTGGTTTCTCAACGGGCAATTGATCAGGACACTATGTCTTGGAAGGATTCTTTACGGTCAGTGTTGAGACAGGATTCGGACGTAGTGCTCATTGGAGAAATGCGTGATTTGGAAACAATAAGTGCTACCATGACGGTGGCAGAGACTGGGCACTTGGTATTTGCTAGTTTGCATACAAATACTGCTGCACAAAGTGTGGATCGAATTATAGATGTATTCCCAGAGCATCAGCAGAATCAGATTCGTACCCAGCTGGCGAGCGTGCTTACTGCTATTGTCTCCCAGAAATTGGTACCGATAAATGGAGGAGGTAGAAAACCTGCGATCGAGCTTTTGATTGCTACTCCTGCCCTGCGTGCTGCAATTCGTGAAGGAAAGATACATCAAATAGATAATATGATCCAAACGGGGGCTGATGTGGGAATGGTGAGTATGGAGGCTTCTTTGGCAGAGATGGTGAAGAAAGGTATGGTGTCCGTGGAAGTGGCGCAAGTGTATGCAAATAAACCAGATGATCTATTTAATATGTTGCGCTAAACAACGATGGCAGAATTTCACTATCAAGCAATCTCCAAACTGGGAAAAAAGATAGAAGGACTTCGTGAATCCGATAGTCGGGAGGAAGTAGCTAGTTTTCTACATCAGCAGGGATTGGTTATAGTATCTATAGATGAACAGGTAAGCCTTAATCTCAAACGCCTGGGTAATATTCAGATCGGGGGAGTGCCACTCAAAGACAGGGTAGTTTTTGTGAAACAGCTCTCCACGATGTTGAGTGCAGGTTTACCGATCATACAGGCGCTTGATATCCTTGTGCAGCAAGCCGAGAATGCGGCATTGCGTGAGAAGCTCACTCATGCTTATCGTGACGTAGAGGCTGGTAGTAGCTTGTCGGAAGCCTTTGGTAAAGAGCATACTATGTTCAATGATCTGCAAATAAGTTTGCTTGTTGCAGGTGAGAAAAGTGGTACGCTAAATGAAGTAATGTTGCAGATTGCAGAAGATTTGGAGAAAAGTAAGCAGCTGCGCTCAAAGATACTGGGAGCATTGATATACCCTGTGATATTAATTGTGGTGATGATACTCGTGCTGATACTCCTGTTTGTATTTATGATCCCGACGGTGAAGTCTTTGTACAACGATTTCGGGGTAGATGAATTGCCGTTCATTACGCAGATATTGGTGAGTATGAGCGAATTCTTTACTAGTCCGGTCGGGCTTTCAATAGTGCTGCTAATAGTTGTGTTTGGCTTTATCGGGTTTCGTTACTCCTACTCTACACCTGCCGGGCGTAAAGTATATGACAAGCTGCAGATAAAGATACCAGTTTTTGGGCTTCTAGTTGAAAAAGCGAATATCGCTCAATTCAATAGGTTGTTAGCTATGCTTCTCAGCAATGGTGTATCCATTGTAGATGCACTCAAGGTGATCGCCGATTCATTGAAGAATGTGATCTATCGTCAAACCGTGTTGAATGCTGCAGAAGAGGTGGCAAAGGGCAATTCTTTGTCATTGCCACTTGCTCAAGATGAGGTTTTTCCACTGGTGATGGTGAAGATGATTGCGACGGGAGAAGAGACTGGTAAGATAGATAAAATCTGTGGTGATATGGCCAAATACTATGAATCTGAGCTAAATGATCTCACGGCAAATTTGACAAAGCTAGTGGAGCCATTTATTCTATTATTAGTTGGTGGAATGGTGGCCTTCTTGGCGGTAGCTGTCTACCTGCCACTCTACCAGCTTGGTCAATATGTACAATAGGAAAACTAAATTGTTAAGTTTATTTTTTACCAGCTAAAAAAATTATGGCTAGGGATAAGAAAGCAAAAGCTTTCACATTGGTAGAGCTGATGGTGACTATGGCGATTATTGCCATTTTGATGGGTTTGGCTGCTTTTGGGATTGCAACAGCTTTGAGGGTTCTGCGTGATAATCAGCGTCGTGATGCAGTGCGTAATATTGAGATTGCCCTCAATAGTCATTACATTGACAATTCAGAATACCCTGCTGATATTGCTTTTGCTGCAGATCAAGTAACTGTTTCTGCAGGAAATGTTGTTCCACTTGATGGTATCACTCAGGCGGGCGGGGCAACTGACTCTGGGAGTACTGCTTATTGTTATTTGATTACTTCCACAGGGTATAAAGTAGGAGCATTGCTTGAGTCTGGTGAGTTCTATACTCATGGGACTTCTCCTACTGAGCCTCCATGTGCAGCTGGCGATATACATGCGGTGACACCGTAAAGCTTTGTAGTAAATGGTTTCATGCCTGGCTGTTTGCAGGAGCAAATAGTCAGGCGTTTTAATTTAGCGTGAAACATAAGTGAAAGTCTCATTCTTTGGATACTTAGACTTGGGTAGAAACCGGCTACTAGCTATGGGTATAGTGGAGGTTTTGGTTGTTTTGGCGATAGTGGCAGTCTTAATGGCTGTAAGCATCATCGGCTTGGGGCAAGCTCAAGTTAGTGCCAGAGATGAAGAGCGTAAATCACTGGTGGCAAAGATCTCCGCTGCAGTAGACAGCTATTACAGAGAAACCTCTGGTTATCCAAGTGTTATGGGCGGTGAAATACAATGGGATACATTTGAGGTTAATATTGGAGATGAAGCTATAAGTTTGGAGGGCTATTTGTCCTACTCTGCAACTTCTACAGATGCAGGTCAGACTAGATATACGTATAAAAAAGATGCATATGGTTATGTAATATGCGCATTGCTGGAAAATGGTAAATGGCATAAAACAGGATCTGGCAATGCTACTTGCCCATAAAGTTAGCTAAAATCTGCTTATGGCACAAATTTGGGATTACACTGCTATCGTACTTGTTTTGCTGGGCCCAATATTGGCTAGTTATATGGCTGTACAGGTAATGCGTGGTAACGGTCTTACAAGGGCAAGCGGGAAATTGTCAATGTGTGATGGCTGTGGTTTACCTTTGCGATGGTATGAACTAGTCCCTCTCCTCTCTTTTATATGGCAACGGGGGAAGTGCCGTCGTTGTGGAAAGCCGATAGACAGAAAGATCTGGCTTGCAGAATGGATAGGTTTGCTGCTATTTTTCATCCTAGCGTTAGGTATTGCTCAGAAATCTGATGTGATCTTGAACGATATAACTCTGACAATTTATGTTTTGTGGGGAGTCGGGACGACAATAGGGATGCTATATTTGGCAATATACGACCTTTTCACCTATTCGATACCCAGAAATTTTACATTTGGAATTTGTTTCTTTGCTTTGGCTGCAAACGCTTTGAGTTTGCTATGGCGCATAGTAGACCCAAATGCTATCCCGGAAATAACGCTGGGTAGATCGGATAATTTGTTGATGGCTGCGGGTTTTGGAGGAATGTTTTTGTTGCTGATTCGCCTTACGAAGCAGCGAGGTATGGGAATGGGAGATGTGCTGATAGGTATATTTATTGGGCTGACGCTAGGTTGGCCGGGGACAGTAAGCGCATTTTATGCCATGATTTTGTCTGCAAGTGCTGTCGGGTTATTTATTGCTGCAGGAAAACGAAAGTTCAAAGGACTAATTATCCCACTAGTGCCATTTATGGCCTTTGGTTTTGTGGTAGGATATGTGTATGCACAACCAATGTTCTCTTTGTTATTCAGGATTAATTAACGTGAAGCACAAAGCACTATCTGGGTTTACTTTGGTAGAGCTTTTGGTAGTGATGTTAATAATTGCTGTCTTGTTTGGACTAGGGCTAGGGGGACTTGTGAGTTTGAGATATTCTTCTGAACTAGATTTGGCATATTCTGAGTTCGTATCCATGTTACAAACTCTGCAAAATGAAGCGCGTAATTCCTCTGTGAGTAAAGCTTTGCTAGCTGCTGGGGCTAGCGTTGACCAGGGAGGTGTTGATGGTTATGCGATTCTTTTTCAAACCGGAAACTATTCTACCCGATACTGCTTTGAGACTTTGTTGGTTGGGAACCCTGGTTTTGATTGCTCTGGAGTAGAAATTGCTTCTGCCAAGTCAGCTGCAGCTGGCAATGTGCGTGTCACCCCTCTGGATAGCGCAGCATGCAGTGCGATTGTGTTTGAAAGGGTGAGCGGTGATATTTATGGCTTACCTTCTCCGGTAAGCGCTTTTGTGGACGCTGGAACTTGCCTCATAGAACTACATCACAATGTGAGTGGAGTTACGAGACAAATAGCTGTTGATTTAACTACGAATAACTTCCGGGAAATATGAAAGTTATACATTGCCCAGGTACTCACAATCTTGCTTTTGGGTTGCTGGAGATAATTATAGTTCTGGCGATAGTGGCCATTACCATGATCGCTGCTACTCAAGCAGCACTTGTGGCACAACGTGCTATTAAGAAGAATGAGATCGGCGATCTGGCAAATGGGTTAATGATTCAAGCTCTAGAAGTGGCAAAAAGTCCCACAGATGTACGTTTAGCCAATGTTTCACTCCCCAATGTGGATGGCAGTTATGCTATGGATTCGCTTTCTGGATTGCCTTCTATGAGGAAAGTTGCCGATGTCTCGACTCCTATCACTCCTGGTCAGTGTACTTCTGCGTCTCCTTACTCACAAGAACTAGGCGCTGAGTGGGGTGGCTCTTCTCCACTCATTTGTTTACAGGTAGTTGTACGAGAAATAAGCAATCTAGGATTAAACGTGTTTGAAATCACAGCTCATGTTTTGTACAAGTTGGAGGGAGAGGCTGATTTCGTGGAAAAATCAATTATTGGCTATAGGCGAAATAGTTTTCAAGTATGAAGAATATGCACAGAAAATTTGGCTTGCAAGGCTACTCTTTGGTAGAAATGATCGTTACTATAGCAATTGCTGCGATTGTGCTAGCTATGCTTTCCAACGTTTTGGTGGTGACAGTGACCGTTTCCCAGCGGGCAGCAGCTCGCAGCTTTGTGCGAGAAGAGGTGACGGACATAGTAGACAGGATTGCGAATGACGTGAGGCAAGCAAAGCAAATAGTATCTTGCAACGGAGGGGTTTGCCAATTGGACGCTGGGGGAATTGTGACCTGGGAGGTTTGTGTAGACGGAGTAACCGGGCTTAATGCTGTGTGTAAGCGCAATGCTTCTGGAGTTGTAGTTTACAAGAGCTCAGAAAATTTCGAATTAGCAGCATTGACGTTTGATGTGGGATTTGACGCAGTTACAGTCAATTCCGGGAGGCGAAATATTTTGCTTACAGTAGTAGGCAACCATGCAAATCCTCTCTATAATGTAACCAATGTTGTCAACCAAGTGGCAGTATCGACACGTAACTATTTGTTAATAAATTAGCTAAGTTGCCCAAAAAACTTTCTGCTCAAATACTTCTGGTCACGTTGGTAATGTTGACTGTGATTTCCATAATAGTTGTGGGCACTGTAGCAGTTGCCAATCGGGATGTGGTGCAAGTTGTGAATACTCAAGAGTACACAAGACTATATGATGTCTCAGAAGGAAGCATTCTCAAATTTATTGATGTTTATGGTGACTCGGCAGTTTCACTAGCTGATTTGCTAAATGTAAGCCGTGTGCCTAGTGGTTACACTTGTATGCTGGATGCAGGCTCTCCTGGGGGGTATGTTTGCACGAATACTAGCGGTCAGACTGTGGGCGATTTGTATATTGC
>CAZGHV010000022.1:0-10149 GCA_964525705.1 uncultured Candidatus Saccharibacteria bacterium
AGCTGAAGACTTGCGGAAAATGTTACGTAATTCTTAATTAAACTGGGCAAGACCCAAAGTTATTAGGGAGTAACGCCAAAGAATCGTTATTCAACTGCAAAGAACCCCACATAGCTCTAAGTTTTTCAATAGACAAGTCCCCCTGCGAATTTTCTAATCTTTGAAGAATCTCCTTTGGAGTTAGTGATAAAGACTTTTCTCCTAAGCTAAGACCTACTTCATTTGCTTGGCTTTCTATTAAGGGTTTCTCATCCATCGGGTTACATTTATTAACCCCAGATTATATCTCTGCTATATACCCGCTGTCAAGGCAAAAAATTTTCTCTCTCTAGATCCTGTGCAAAACTTCTTCCAACCCGAGCAACTGCAAACTCTCAAATAATGGAGGGGAGATCGGAGTGCCTACCACAGCCACCCGCAACAACATAAACACATCTCCATGCTTTAACTGATGCTTGTCCGCAATAGCACGCATACCACTTTCCCAAGCATCATGCCACCATTCGGCAGAGTTATCCCCGAGGCCAGTCATCAGCGATTTTATATCTGTCAGTATTTCAGCTCGCATATCATCACTCACTCTAGCCAGCTGCGGGATATGCCAATCAACATTTGTCGGTTTGTGGTAAAAGAACCTCAGCATTTCTACTATTTCCACCAAGGTACTGGCTCTTTGTTTTACCAGAGACAATTTCTTACCCAGTTGTGAATCATGCAGGATCTCAGTCTCCAAATCTGACTTCCCCGGGTGGATACTTACCCAGTCCACAAGCTTACCTGCCAGCAAAGAATCTGCGGTTGTGGCCAAATACTGCCTATTAAACCACAACAGCTTTTCACGGTTAAACACAGGATTATTTTTGTTCAAATCTGCCGGGTCAAATAGCTCAACAAACTCCTGCAATGAATACATCTCACGCTCTGCCTCCCCATGCGCATGTGGTAAAGGCGATGCCCAGCCCAGCAACATGAGGAAATTCAATACTGCTTCTGGCAAATATCCCTGCTCCAGAAACTCCATAGCCGCTGTAGCACCCTTTCTTTTTGATAACTTGCCTCCCTCTGGATCCAGAATAGTAGATAAGTGAAACATTGCCGGCATTTGCCATCCTAGAGCTTCATACAACAATACATGCAGAGGTATGCTGGGAATCCACTCAAACGCTCGGAATACATGGGAAATCTCCATCTCGTGGTCATCCACCAACATTGCTAGATGATAGGTGGGAAAACCATCGGACTTGAGCAGCACTTGGTCATCAAGATAACTAGTATCAAACTGCATCTTTCCTTGCACACCATCTAGATAGTCAATTTTCCTCTCATCTGGCACAGCAAACCTCACTACATAGGGGCTTCCATTCTCCAGCCTCTCTTTAATCTCCTCTGCGCTCAGACTGCGGTGTGGCGAGCGAAACGGTAAATTTGCAGCCTTATTTTGCTGTTTCAGCTCCTCAGCCTCTTCCTTTGTGAGAAAACATTTATATGCAGCCCCACACGCAATCAGTTCCTCCGCACATGCATGATACTTTTGGAGACGCTCGGACTGAGTGTATGGCCCATAGGCACCTCCATGGCGGTCGCTCTCATCTGGTTCAATACCGTATGCAGCAAGCG
Source organism: uncultured Candidatus Saccharibacteria bacterium (assembly GCA_964525705.1). GTDB lineage: Bacteria > Patescibacteriota > Dojkabacteria > J137 > JAEUSD01 > CAZGHV01. The sequence goes on from CAZGHV010000022.1 coordinate 1,618, forward strand.
CTTTATAAACATCATCCACTGCTTTCTGGGAGAATCTGTCACGGTCTGTATCTTCTATACGCAACACAAACACCCCACCATGCTTCTTTGCCATAGCATAGCTGTACAGCGCAGTCCGCACTCCGCCAATGTGCAGCATACCTGTCGGACTAGGAGCAAATCTTGTACGGACCAAATTCAGTTAGCATAATAAATTTCTGAGAATATTTACCAAACACAGAATTGTAGCAGGAAACCCTACACTACGGTAATATAGGCAAATAGATAAATTTTGACGCATAAAAACTGCCAAATTCAAATCCGAATAAGAAATGCCTGGCGATTAGTCCAAAACTCTGCTGAGCAATTTGCTGTAGAGGTTGATATTGCACCAATTTGGCCTCATAATAAAACCAAGATATGCTTAACTGGATTATACCTACTCACAAAAACGGTTTTCGTGCCTATGCGTTGCGCACAGAGGCTCTCGTTGTAATTACGCTTGTACTATTTATCTTCAATAGTTTCGCAGGTGCGATAGACACAGCTGCCGCATTTTCTGTCTCCAGCGAAGATCTACTAGCAGCACATAACCAATTACGACAGCAATCTGGATTACCACAGCTACAACTCAATCCTGCCCTCATCAACTCCGCTCAATCAAAGGCCAGAGCAATGCTGCAATCTGATTGCTGGTCACACTATTGCCCTGCTGGTAAGTCACCTTGGGATTTTTTTGCCGAAGCTGGCTATAACTACAACTTTGCAGGCGAGAATCTAGCTGAAGGCTTTTCCGATCTAGACTCTATGATGGCTGCCTGGATGGCCAGCCCCACACATAAAGACAACATCATGCGCGCAGAGTTTACCCAAGTGGGATTTGGGATCATAACTGGCACATATCAAGGGATCAAAGGCAATTTGTTAATTGTTGCCCATTTTGGCACACCCCAGCAGCCAAACTGGGAGGCGTTTCCACTGCCTACTTCCAGCCTTTCGTTACCCCAGCCCAGCATATTACAACCTCAGAATCTATCCGTATTGCCTACCTCAAGCGTGGAAATACTAGGCAAAGCCTCGGAAGCCGAAGCGGTAAAACTTTATACAGGCAGTGATGTTTGGCAAGAGATCCCTGTAAATGCCGGGGCATTTAGCTCTACAACCACCTACCTGGCAGATGGAGTTTATGAGCTGACAGCTATTGCCTTTGCAGAAGGCAAGCAGAGCATTCCCTCCGATCTAGTTACCTTCTGGGTAGACACCACACCAGATATTCTGGATGCATCCGCATTTTCTGTTATTTCTTCCAGCAAAGAGTGGTTACTAGTGCAATTAAATGCACCACAACTGGCCGAAGTAAAACTCAACCTCAAGGAGGGAAAAGTTGTTAACTTTACACAAGCTACAGCAAATGTCTGGCAAGGAACTTTGCCATTGTCAGACATTCAAGATGAAGGAATCCTCAAGGCAACCACCAAAGATCTAGCTGGCAACATTTGGGAAGGGGAGATATATGTATCGCCGATTCTTGATCAGCTACCAGACTCAAATAACAGCGTGATTTCCAAGTCAATGGTGAACGTTGGTCTCGGATTGTTTCTAGGGATACTTTATTTGCTAGATTTGGCACTGCTAAAGTCAACCGGAGCAACACGCACACATAGACCAAGATTCCACCTACATTTAGGATTAATACTAGTAATTATGCTTGTAGCTATTACTGGTGGTGCAGGTGGAGAGATTCAAGCAGGAATAAATACTTTTTATACTCAGCAGTAGATGTTGGCAGACAACCCGATGCGCAACCTGACAGCAGGTAGATCATTCTTTTTTGCCCTGGTACTCACGTCGGCCATGGTTGCTGCTTTCCAAGAATTAGAGAAAAATTCCCCTCGTGGCTTCCTCATCATCACAATCCTGGCGACATTATTATTGGGGATCGAGCTTCTAGTCAGTATGCTAGTGGAGAGAAAAAATGTCAGCTCCAGCTTTATGATTGCAGAGAGCAAAAGTACAAGATGGTATAGAATAATTAACCATGCACTTTTGCCATTTTCCGTCCTTTGGGGATTGATGGCGTTTGCTTTTTTCTCACCTTCAGCTGCCATTCAAATTGCTTTGGCAGCAACCTTTTTAATCGTATTTACACTTTACTTTTCCACAATACAACAATATTATCGTCAAGAGCATACTGACCAATACACGCACTATATTTACGATTTGTTTAAACTGATTATATTTTTCACAAGCTGTTTTGCAGTACTGCATTTAAGCCGATTCTACTCCCAGCATTTACTCATAACTCTTGTCCCGATAATTACATTTGGGCTCCTAGTTCTCATGGGGCAACGATATCGATTTGCCAAACTGGAAACGCTTTTTTGGGCTACAGGGCTTACACTCGCAGTCACAATTATCTGCTGGGGAAGCACCCTGGCAGGTCTAAATCCACTCGTCACCGCTACTGCGACTTTCATCGGGTTTTACATTTCGGCGGCAATTCTTCACCACCACATACACCAAGACCTACATCCAAGCCTGATAATTGAATACATCACTTTATTGGCACTCACTCTATTTCTTTTGTTTGGAATCGCCCGTTGATGTCTAGGATTTGTTAAAATACCTATGTCTCATCATAAAAATTATGCGCCTATTCTTAGCTATCTACCCACCCAAATCATTTCTCGACTACTTTCGAGAAGTACAGCGTTCATTTGATAAACAAAAGCGCAACCTACGCCATGTTAACTTGGAGCAAATGCATCTCACCATGCGTTTCGTGGGGGCAAACGTGAGTCTGGGGAGTAAAAATAGGATAGTACAGGCACTATTGCAGCATCAGAACCAGTTACCAAAACCCTTCATCAACCTCTCTGGGCTTAAATTTGGGTTCCCTGGTCAATTTGATCCTAGAGTGCTGATGGCAGAAATAGCCCCAAACGATGAGCTTGATGAGCTTACCAGTAACTTACACCGTATTGTGCGGCACGAAAGACTCACAGATGTAATCGGATGGAAGTCACAAGCGGATAAGCACTATCACATTTCCATCTCACGTCTGAAACCAGCCGCTACACGTAGTACGGGCAGAGAAATCAAGCAAATGCTCCAGATAGCACAGTCACTCCCAAAACCGCCCGGGTTTACAGCGACTGAGCTACATGTGGTACAAAGTATCCTGACTGTACGTCAACCAGAGTATAAAAAGCTGGAGAAAGTCGCTTTATAGTATGAATAAAGACGATCGCAATACGGCCATTATTGTGATAGGCGTTTTGGTAGTGTGCACAATCAGCCTGGTAGCCATTTTTAATTCGTTATGGAATATCGTTTCACCTTGGGTAACATCCAGCTTAGAGTTTGTAGGATTTAATATTCGCATTAATAATGTCACCTATAATTTCCCGGTTCCAGAAATAACAAATCCCCCTGCTGTTGCCTTGGAAGCCAATTATAACTTTGCAATTCCTGCTGGGATAGTTCAGTATCCGCTGCTACCTTCCGGTGTGGATGACCCCATAATTTCAGATGCACGCATCTTTGGATACAGAAGTGATCTTGACGTCAATCAAGTTGACTTCATCATCACCATCCCCAAAATAACTTTGCAGATGCCCGTTATATCTGGCCGAGATGACAAGCCTTTACTTGAGAAGGGGATGTGGCACCTACAATTCTCACCTGGACACCACACACTTCTGTGCGCTGCATTTGCAAACAATAACAGCTGCTTCTTTCTACCTTTGCTTGAGGAAGGTGACGAGATCTTTATGTCCAATGGAGCAGAGTCCAGAATCTACAAAGTCACAGATAAATTTGAGATATCGGATGAGTTTCAAAGAGCATATGCCGGAGATATCTCAAACCAGCCTGTGCTGCGGTTGGTGACTGCTACTTCAGCCCAAAGCAGAACAGTAATCATTGCGGCTGTAGATTAAGACCGAGCATGCCGACTCACATTCAGTAATAACCCTACCCCTACTAAGGTAACAACCGTATTGCTTCCACCATAACTAACGAAAGGAAGCGGTATTCCCCCAAAAGGAATGAGTGCCAAGTTTGCCCCAATATTCAAGAATGCTTGCAGCGTAATCCACGTGGTAATACCTAGTGCAAGCAACATAGTAAATCTATCTGGTGCATTTTGCGCCACATTAATTCCTAGAGACATGAAATAAAGAAAGACTACAATCAATATTACGCTCCCCACTAGTCCAAACTCCTCCGCTACGATGGAAAAGATAGAGTCCGTAAATGCAGCATTCTGCAGATAATAGAATTTCTGTCGTGATTGAGTATATCCTAGACCCAGCACCCCCCCCGAGCCGATAGCTACCAGCCCATTCCATACTTGGAACCCACTATCCCTTTTGTCCTGAACATCACCAGTCACGAGGAAATCTACATAAGTTTTTACTCTTTCCACCCTGTATTCCGCCGCCACAGCCGCAAAGACCCCCACAGCCATGGCAGTGATCACAATTAACACCACGCCCAAATTATGCAAAAAGTCCCGCCCCGAAACAAAATAGATGGCCAAAGAGGTAAGTACAATTATCACAGCTGTATCCAAATCTGGCTGCAACACAATCAACACGCCCACTATGCCCAATAACAAAACGAAAGGCACCAATTCATATTTAAAATATCGCTTTATTAACAACTCAGTTGACTTGATAGCTGGTCTAGCTCTAGCTAACCAGGCAGAAAGATATATGATAAATCCCAGCTTTGCAATCTCCGAAGGTTGGAGATCAAAAGGCCCCAAATCTATCCATCTTCTAGCACCATTGAGGTCTTTACCAATAATCAGCACCAGAACCAGCAAAGTGATAGTGACAACCATTCCCAGAACACTTGCTCTGGAAACCAATTTCAAAGGCACTTTGTAAACAAGAAAAGCGGCAATCCCTCCCAGCAGCACCCACAAACTCTGCAACAAGAAGTAATGGAAAGGACTCTGACCTTCATAGAATGCCAATACAGCACTTGCGCTATACACCATCAAAAGTCCAAACCCACTCAAAGCACCCACCAGATAAAGAATGCGCAAATTCACTCTCGATTTTTGGACAGCATGGTCTCTCCTCGGCATAATGCAGAAAATATCTAAATGCAATTCATATATGCTAACATAACCCATAGAATGAGTACTACTTCCGCCACTAGACAAATTGATCCCCAAATGCCCATTTCTGAACTTGTCGCCAAATTTCCGGAAATAGGGGAGTTATTAGTCAAAAAATATGGCTTTCACTGTGTAGGTTGTTTCTTGGCTGATTTTGAAACTCTGGAAGAAGGCGCAGAGGTTCACGGAATAACAGGTGTGGATTTCACAGCAATGATAAAAGACCTAGAGACACATTGCTCTAGTTAATTGAAGTTAGTTGTTGTTTACTTTCACAAGTTAATCTGTTACCCTTCTCTCGGTCGTATTCTCAAATAAATCTTGAATCAAGAACCACTTTTCCCGGAGTCTACGGAAAAGCAACCTCCACCTGGGAGAAGAATAAGCCTCTCTGAACTAGCAATTTTGATAGAGTTGCTAGCAAACGGAACTGATCCGCGGGAATTCCTGCCACTGGCATCTGAACTTATACGAAAGCAACCACATTTCTGGCTGAATATGTGGCTAAACGGCTTATCCCCAACTCAAAGGAAGGATTTTTGGCAAGAAGTAATCAACGCATGTTTACCGCCAACGCAACTGCCTTTCTGTGATGTAGAAAAAAAGCTTGACTATATAGTACGTAAGTGGAATCTCAATATTGATCCAGACAGTAATAGCATTAGAGCGGTTTCTCTCACATTAGTACAAATACTACAGCAGGCATTGGCCACATACGAAGGAATCCAGGCTCATTTTGCAAACAACCTTGTATTAGCATTGCTTTTACCCCCCAACATACAAGGACCTCCATTAATAAAAGTGCTATTTCCTAGTATGAGTAACCTGGAGAGGGCCCTGCTCAATAAGTGTATAGTTACAGCAGGTGGCAATAATCTGCACAATCATGACGGTCAGGTGAATATAAACCAAGTAATTGAGATTGCATGGTCTGTCTATGAGACATGGAAAATAAGTTGGGGATTTGATGAAAACACAAATCCGGCTTACGCCCTGCCCACAAGCTGCGCAAATCAGATTTGGTTACATCCGGTCACAGGTGGCGGGGTTTCTGCAAGCTTGCAGAAATGGACCTACAACCCCCACAATCTTACACTAATAAATTACCTAAAAAATTATATTAACCTTTTAATTCTCGAACCAACCATAGGTCTAAATCTAGTAATCCCAAACCCAAAAGATCCCACTCAGACCACTGCTGTACAAACGTTTCTCCGGATAGATGCGCTGCTTTTCAATCACCTTGGGCCTGGTCTGATGATAATTGATTGGAAGAAAAGATTATCCGGCTCTGTGGATCTTATGCAGGTGATGCTATATATCATTGCAGCACAACAATTTGCTGCAAACTATCACGAAGTCAGTAAAAATTTAAAAACTGATTCACTTAAATTACCGAAACCAGGGAAAGACGGCAGCTATACATTCATGAATCGGAAATTACGTCCCACTATGACAAGTATGCCAACATCGTTCTGCTACTGGCCTCTTGAGGACGATGAAATACCTCTCTACTTAGACTTAAAAGATTTGGACATAAATGCACTAATTGAACAACTTTATGCTGCTGTCGCAGCTTTTCATATGCATCATGATCTTTTACGTCGTCAAATTGATTTCTTGGGTAATCACGGGTTCCCATCACCTGTATTCACAGGCGAAGATCCAAATGATATACGTGAGTTGGCAATACAGCACCAATTATTCACAGAGATTTAGCCAGCGATTCAGATGTGACAGGCGCTCATCTTCAGATGGCATTTTCTGTGGTGAGAGTTTTCGAGAGGATAGCCTATCAATCAACCGCACTAAACGCACAGAGTTCTTACCTATGTTTTGTGGTCTTAACCACTCGCCCCAGCCGTTACTCTTCGCAATATGAGCTTGCAAAGATTGATCCAGACCTATAGGCAAAATGAGCATAGGTACACAATGGGTTAAACAATCACGAAAAGTATTCATCCCTCCCGAAAATATTACCAATGAACATCTCGGTATCAGCTCTGCTTGATTAACCCATTTTCTAAAAGTTACTTGCGGATATAGCTCCTGCCATTCTGAAGGGAAATCTTTGTTACCCGTGGACACGACTATAGTAAATTTCTGCATATCAAGCGCAGATAAAAGCTCTCCAATTAGACCAATATTATCATTATAAAAAGTGCCCAGAGTAATGTAGATCACCTTTAGATCTGCTGGCAATGTAAAATCATTTCGCTTAGCCAAATTGTATTCTACATCTGGCCAATAAAGAAAATTGTTTCTTTGCAAGTATCCATACCCAGGCTGAGCTTGCTCCCAAGTAAAAACGACATTTTTTTGACCATAGAGCACAGGTATCTGAAACAACTTTATAGCCTCTACACCAAGATCCTCACACAGCCGAAAAAGCCTTCGCCTGCTTTCAATAAGTAATCGTGGCTGTAAGATGATCTTTAAAAATTGCAGCATGAAGTAAGACCAAAAGCGGAAGAGTAGGTGTCTATTAACTATCAGTAGAGGAGTGGTAACAATTTGGTCACTACCTGTCTTGCGACTTGCCAGCTCTCCCCAAACAGCCAGTTGATCCCGAACCACTATTAAAGTACCAGAGACCTTATTGATTTCTGTCATAACTTGTGGCAACAGTTGGCTAGAGAGACTAATTATTGAGTTGGTTGCAATCAAAGGGTTGTCACTTGTTATCCCAGAGAGATCGCCTTCTGCATAAGGAATAAACTCAATGCCATATGACTCAACATGGCTACGGAAGGACTCAGGTGCCATGAAAACCAACCTCCAGTTCTTCACTTTTTGTAAGTGAAGTGCCCACATAAGCATCGGGTTGATATGACCAAAAGCGGGAAAGGCCAAAAAGAGAAACGTCCCTGCAGCTTGGGTTTGTGGTTGATGCTGATTCGTTTTTAACACCAATACTCAGTGTATCATATCAACACGGAAACAAATCAACTACTAACAGTTTTGCTGGTAGGACTTTGCCAGTAAGCCAAAATCGGTTATATCCACCCAACCATCACGATCAATATCACTCCGCCAGGTTGCCGGTATATCCAGTAGCATATCCGAAGATAACTGATTTAAGTCAGAAATATCTATGCGACCACTATTATCAATATCTGCTGAACAATTATCCGACTGGATAGTAATACCTGCGATTTTCACCATCTCAACCTCCGAGAATCTACGTAACCCTAGATCCCATCTTTGGTTTATCTTCTCCATAAAGAAATTCGCCATCAATGCATTTGCAATTGTACCAGCATGAATATTGTCTCCGATTACCAAATTATGCGGCTCATCGCCCACCCCATAGCCATTTATCCTTTCATCCGCCAATGTGAGATAGCCGCTGGCATCTAGCTGATTATCATAAAGATCACGAGCATATTCGTTTATATCCAGCATGATTCCACCTTTTGCAG
>CAZGHV010000023.1:0-9754 GCA_964525705.1 uncultured Candidatus Saccharibacteria bacterium
ATTCCTAATCGTGTATGGAGCCCTTAGCATCAATGTGCTTGATGCTTTCCTACGCCCCAAACTCCTTCGCGGCAAAGTAAATTTGCACCCGCTGGTCATAATCTTTTCTGTAATTGGCGGGATTATTAGTTTCGGGGCTCTAGGTGTAATCTACGGTCCTTTGATTGCGGTATTCTTTGTTTCACTCATGGAATCATATCGTGAGCACTACTCACAGCGACAAGAAATAGATGCTTGAAACAGTTCGATCCTATTTACACCAACACAAACTTGGAATTGTTTACAGCTTTATCACAGCTTTTGGTATTTGTTTGCTCTTTGGTTTGTACTTGTTTCTCATAGGGATACCAAAGACGCAAGCCAGAAATCTTTTTAATGCTGGTCAGTTTGCCGAATTGCAGAATGATAAAGCCCAAGCTGTAAATTATTATCTACAAGCACTCCGCATCTGGCCAGAACAATACATCCGTGAACAGCTCAAGCAATTTGAGAATTAGTCGCTAAATAGGTATATTCAACGGCTGTTCCCCTCCGTTTACCTTCTACTTGTAACTCTAGAAGTTCCAGATAGCCATTTGCCAATTGCAAAAACAATTGTTTGCCTTGACGTATCACACCTAGCTTACCGGCTTTGGTACCAAACACTGACTGCATATCTTCATTCGCCATCTTCGCTTTAAATACTTTCACCCTCTTACCACCGGTCAAAAACCAAGCGATCGGCCATGGATCAAAAGCCCTCACCATCCTCTCTGCAATTTCAACAGGAGTTTCAAATTTAATTTCTGCTTTTTCTTTTTTTATATCTGCCTGGTAACAGAACGTTGCCTGAGAGCCATTCTGCTCACGCAACACCATCTCTCCCGCTAGAAACACAGGCAGCTTCTCTTCTAGCAGACCTGCACCCAGCACTGCCAGTTTGAGCATGAGGGTTGACGTGGTGTCATCTGCAGCTATCTCCGTTTCTTTGCTTGCCACTATTGGGCCTGCATCCAGCTCCATTACCATTTTCTGGATTGTTACACCTGTCACCTTGTGACCTTGAAGAATAGCCATCTGTACTGGCACAGCTCCACGTAACTCTGGTAACAATGATCCATGAACATTTAGGCAGCCAAACTCGGGGTATACAAGCATTTCCTGGGGAACCATTTGCCCGTATGCCGCCACAACAATCAGCTGTGGTTTTGTGGAGGTCAATATCTCGCCAGCATCTATTGACAGTTTTGTGGGTTGAAATACTGGATAGTCCCAATCTCTATTTTGCAACATATGGCTCATTAACGGTCCGGGAGATAACTTTTGATCTCGCCCTACTGGCTTATCTGGTTGCGTAATCACACCCACCAGCTGGATTCCTTCCATGGTTGATAACCGCTCCCAGATCGGGATCGCAAACTCTCCTGTACCTATAAACAATGTCCGCATGTGAGAAAGTGTAAATTCAGGTATATTTTAGCTCAAATTTCATCAATTACTATCATTTCTGGTCTCAGTAAAAATGCAACGATACCATACCGGGGTATGGTATCGCTATTTCCTCTATTCCAGCCCTAGTGTAATATATGCCATATTATTCGTTTATTTGCTAGAAATGAAAATAGAAAAAGCAATTATCACTGCTGCTGGATTCGGTTCCAGATTCTTGCCTATTACAAAAAGCTTCCCAAAGGAATTATTACCTATTCTGGATAAGCCCGTAATCCACCATTTAGTTGATGAATGCGCTGCCGCCGATATCAAAGAAGTGATCATTGTGGCATCACCGGCCGAAGTGGACAAGTTTGAAGATTACTTCTTTGGAAGAGCAATTAACATTCGCACCTTAATGATTCGTCAACATAAACTAGAACGCTGGTCAAAGGTGGAAAAAGTCTTTGAGTTACCCCATATCACCATTGTCCCTCAGGATGAATCTTTGCCATACGGCAACGGTAGACCAGTGCTCTCTGTGAAAGAACTGGTGGAGAACGAGGAGGCTTTCATTGTGATGTTTGGGGACGACATTACCCTGGGAGAAGTGAGTGCAGTAAAACAAATGATTGACTATTTTAATCTCCACCCTGCTGCTGCACTGCTAGCAGTTGAAGAGGTTGCTGATTCAGAGGTGAGCAAATATGGAATTGTCCAGCCTGTCCCAGACTCAGACAAAGTAGAAAGTTTAATCGAGAAGCCAGATATTTCTGAAGCCAAGTCTCGGCTTGCAAGTTATGGCAGATTTGTGCTGACACCTCAAATTTTCCACTATTTAAAAGCAGAACAGACAGGAAAAGATGGAGAGTTGTGGCTACAGGATGCGAATGCCAAACTGGCAGAAAACGGAAACGTCCGCTTTATCAAGCCCAGAGAAACCAAGTGGATGACTACAGGTGACCCGCTCACCTATCTGCAAACCCATGTGGCAGTCGCTCTGCAGGATCCTCAAATAGGTACCCAGCTAAAGTCTTACCTTCAAGATTTATTGCGCAGTAGTTGATTTTCGCGCCGTAAACCACCGCCCATACCTGTGAAAGTACCAGGATTGAAAAAGCGTTCCCATGACCAAGCAAGCGACTAGCACAGCCAACATAGCTTGCTGAAAATAAGTTAACCCCGATATTCGATAGGCATCTAGTCGCAAAAAATCCAGCAAATATCGCAATATCCCATACCCCAAGATATACACGCCCAGCAAGCGATCACCGCGCATACCCTTCCTACTTAGCCTATATAGCCAGAATGCCAGCAATATATTGCCCAGAGCTTCATAGAGATATAGTGGATGAAAGTATGCATACTCTTCATAGCCAAGAATACGGTTTCCTGGGGATACATACATTCCCCACCATAAATCTGTGGGTGGCCCATACAGCTCTTGATTAACTAAATTACCGAGCCTACCTATTGCCTGTGCCACAGGCACCACGGGTACAATTGCTTTCAGCAAACCATCCAGCGATATCATATGGGTCCTAGAATAAAACCACATTCCCATAAATCCCCCTATGATAGCTCCAGGAATCCCTAGCCCCCCTCTCCAAACCTCCAAAACTTGCACCCAGTTATCTGCATATATATTCCAATCCGTAACAACATGATACAGCCGAGCTCCCAGCATTCCAGGCAAGATTAGCCATAATAGTAATTCATATCTATCCACAACAGCTAATCTTTTGTCTTTATGCATCTCTTTGCCAGCCAATAAGATTGCCACCAATAGCCCTGTGAGTATGACAAGCCCATAAACATGCAGTTGCAGTCCGCCTAGCGACACCACCTGTGGCAAAATCACAGCCCCACTATGAACCTGTCCCAAAATCATTAAACCTCCCGCTACCAAAGCTACAATAATCACAGATTTTTTAACCATCAGTAAAATTGCTCATAGAAAATCTTGTCATCTGACTTCCCCAGATCCTGCAAACGTTGGCGTACATCTGTTACCATGTCATGCCCACCACAAATATAGACCTCGGCATCAAAGGGAATTTGTGCTGTGATTTCCTGGGTGATTCTCCCCTTTCTTCCAGACCACTGATCATCTTTACTCACATAAAGCCGCAGCTGGAAATTTTCGCTTTCTGCTGCCATCCTCTCTAGATCACCAACTTCTAACAACTCACCTGCTGTAGCTGCACCATAACAAAGCACGGTCTGTCTGCCAGAACGCACATTTTGCAACTCATAACGTAACATCGGCAAAAAAGGAGCAATGCCCACCCCAGTAGCAAAAAAATATACAGGGGTATTACTTTCTCTATAAATAAATCTTCCTAGAGGTCCTAGAACATCCAGCTCATCTCCCACTTTAAGACCAGAAAGGTAAACTGACCCTGGCCCCTGAGGTTTTGTATCCACATAAATTCGCCAATAAACATCTTGGAGGCTGCTAGCCAGAGAGTAACTCCTACGCCTAGAATCTCCCACCGCCAAGCTCACAAATTGCCCAGGTAGCCAGGTGCAATCACCATCTGGTTTTGCAAATTCAATACTCAGTAGATTTGGTCCCAACCAGGCATGCTTCACTACCTTTGCAGAGTAACGATGTGGACTTACTTTCATGAGCCTCGTTCCACTTCAAACGAAATCTGTGCCTCTGGGCTGGCAGCAAAACTACCCTCCTGTTTCACTGGGGTGACAACCTGAGCACATATCGCATCCTGTTCCGGTGACAAAATAGTAGCATATATCTGCACAGTCTCTGGATAACTTTCTTGTACGTTCGTCTCTATCTGCATTGAATAGCAAGGAGTTGGCAGATCGCCTGTCACTACATACTCCCATCTGTTTTCACCTTGAAATGTCACCTTTGCCATGACGCCGTCATCCACAAACTCTCGGATTGTCTCGGGGTCTACCATCCTACTACACCCCGCCAGTGCAGTCACGATAACCAAAACAAACACTGCCAATCGCCAGATCTTTCCCATATTTAATTATAAAACGTTTGCTAAATAAAGTCAGCAACACATCGCCAGCGCCCTACCCCGGAAACACAATCTGCTCCCATGAACGAGCATGCCAGACAAGTTCAAATCGGCTGGATACAGCTGCGGGCCAATTCACACCGACACAGAAGCATCCAAAGCAGCACTAATAGTCTCTTTGCTATGGGAACGGCGCTTTCTGCCGGCAAGTTATATGCAAAAGCATCAGTCTTTGATAAAATTTAGGTATAAAGTAAAAAATTTAAAACGCCATTATTTCCGCCATCACGGAGAAAGCGCAAGCGCGTTGAAGGAAGAAACTAGACTTAGCTAGAATTAGAACCTTCCGGGTAAGCCCGTTATTGCTGAAAGAGGATCGACTTTCGAGATCGGTCAAATATGGGTGGTACCGTTCGTATTGTGTATGCGAGCCCCTATCTTTACTTACTAACAATATTTTTGCAGTAGGTAGAGCTGGGGGTTTTTGTATTTTTTAACTTACTCGAATAATGGCATTTAAAAAACCAGATTCAAAACCAGATTTTGACAAGTTGGAGCTCAGCATATTGGCGTGGTGGAAGGAACAGCAAATCCTGGAAAAGTCCATAGCCCAGCGGGACCATTCCCAATCAAAAACATTTTATGACGGTCCAATTACTGCAAACGGTGAGCCACATTACGGACACATGCTCACATTTGCAATGAAGGACATAATGCCAAGATATTGGACTATGCAAGGCTACCGTACAGAGAGAAGCCTTGGTTGGGATTGCCAGGGACTACCTGTGGAGTATGAGGTGGAGAAAAAGCTAGGCTTTAAACAGAAAAAAGATATTGAAGAATTTGGGGTGGCAGAATTCAACGAGAAATGTCGCCAGTCAGTATTTAACTACCAAGCAGCAATCATTGCGCTGGAAGAGCGTATCGGGCGGCTCACAAATGACCATGAGGAATATGCGACTATGGATGCTCAGTATATTGAGTCCATCTGGTGGTCTTTACAAACTCTTTATGACCGCGGGCTACTTTACGAAGGCTATAAAGTGGTCCCCTACTCAACCCGTGCTGGCACAACTCTTTCCAGTGCAGAGGTAGCACTAGGTGGCTATGAGCCATACGTAGACCCTGCAGTCACCATCGCTTTTGAATTGCAGGATCACCCAAACACATATTTACTTGCATGGACCACTACTCCTTGGACGCTTCCCACAAATTTCGGGCTAGCCCTGGGTAAAGATATTGAATACGGTCAAGTAGAGGTCGGAGACAAGAAATATATATTAGCTCGCAAGCTGATAGACAATTATTTCCCCTCAGACTCAAAGGTGCTCCCAGTGGAAACAGAAAGAATTATCGGGCAAAGCTACAAACCTGTGTTCAAATTCTTTGAACGCAGACCGAATGCTTTCAAAGTTTTCTGGGGAGATCACGTAACCTTGGAAACAGGCACTGGTATAGTGCACTTAGCACCCTATGGGGCAGAAGATGCCGAGATATTTGCCCAGGCAGGGATAGAAATGATAGATGTACTAAACGAACAAGGGGATTTCACAGATAAAGTCCCAAACTATGCTGGGCAAAATTATAGAGAGGCAAACGAAAACATTATAAAAGATCTGACTCAATCTGGTGCTCTTTTTCATCAAGAAGACTATACCCACGATATGCCAATGTGCTGGCGCACAAAAACACCCCTCATATACAAGCCGGTGAATTCTTGGTATATCGCCATGAGCAAGCTGCGAGACCAACTAGTCTCAAACAACGAGCAAGTGAACTGGATTCCAAGCCACATGAAACAAGGAAGGTTCGGTCGCTGGCTAGAAGAAATAAAAGACTGGGGTATCTCTCGCTCTCGATATTGGGGAACACCTTTACCAATTTGGAAATCTCCCTCTGGGAAAGTAAAAGTCATTGGGTCTTTTGCAGAATTACAAACACTTTCTGGCAGACAATTAGCTGACCCTCATCGACCTTTTGCGGACGAAATCACATTTGAACTCGAGGGTGAGAAATATACCCGCATCCCAGACGTCCTTGACGTATGGTACGATTCTGGAGCAATGCCTTTTGCTCGCTTCCATTATCCATTTGATAATGAAGAGCTGTTCAAGTCAAAATTCCCGGCAGAATACATTGCCGAAGGAGTTGATCAAACACGTGGCTGGTTCTATACCCTACTAGCTATTTCCACGGCTCTATTTGACTCACCGGCATACAAGAATGTAGTAGTAAACGGTTTCACTCTTGATGATTTGGGCGCAAAGCAAAGCAAAAGCAAAGGCAACTACGAGCCGCCACAGACGCTTATCTCCAAACACGGAGCAGATGCTATTCGACTAAATTTCTTTAGCTCACCTATCTCTGCAGGTGAAGACTCAACAATCTCAGATCGCACAGTCAAGCAGCAAATACAAGAATATATCCTTCCCCTGTGGAATATCTACACCTACCTCACCACATACGCAAATATTCATAACTGGGAACCAAAGACCGAGCTGGCGTACAATAAGCGTAACGCATGGACAGATTCCCACCCTTGGGATCACATCCCCTTCGACAGCATCGCTGATGATCTAGACGCTTGGATACTTGTGCTTCTTCAGAATACAATTGGAGAAGTAACTGCTGCGCTTGACAGCTATAGTTTCCCTCGAGCGACTAGAAGTCTGAAGCAGTTTACAGACAATTTATCAAAGTGGTATATCCGCCGTTCTCGAGACAGATTTGCCAATGGCGATGAAGATGCTCTAAATACTCTTTACTACGTTTTGATCGAATTCCTCAAGCTTTCTGCCCCATTCGTTCCATTCATCACAGAGCACATCTACCAGTCACTAGTTGCAACTCAGCTAGATAATCAGCCAGAATCAATTCATCTCACAGACTTCCCTGTCGTAGATGTTAACTTCATCAGTAACCATGAACAACTGTTACCCGAGATGGAGCTAGTCCGAGCAATATGTGAGCTGGGTCAAAATATCCGCACCACACAGGGAATAAAGGTGCGCCAACCTTTGTCCAAACTGGAAGTGGTTCTCACAGACCAGCAACTTTTTGTTTCCGACTGGATGAAGATGCTCATTCAAGCAGAGCTAAACGTTCAGGATGTAGTAACAGTTCCTGTTCTCACAGACATCCCAGGCTTCATTCAAGCTGCAAACCAAGATATAAAGGTGGCTCTAGATACAAATATCACCCCCTATCTTGCTGAGGCAGGTATGATAAGAGAATTCATCCGGTTTATACAGGCTGAACGCAAACAACAAGGTCTCCAGCCAGAAGACAAGGCAATTGTGAAGCTACAAGCTTCTACAACAACCGCCGGTATACTAGGGGCAAATAAAGAAAAAATCAGTATGGCAGTAAACGCCAGCAGTCTGGAATTCGGAGCAGCAGATAAAGCAGCCAAACAGTTACAACTTAACGGTGAAACGATCTCCCTGTCTGTGTCCAAAAGCAGCTAGGCTCAAGCTTTGATCCGATTTTGCTTGTTGTGTTCACCTGCAGGTAGTAGAATGAGCTTGCGCTATAGATCTCAGAATGAAAGACGATAAAAATCCATTTTTTGCTTCCGATCGCCCTGCAAAAATGCAACCCAATTTCTGGGTAGACATGTTGCAGTCTGTAGTGGTAGCACTTTTCATCTGCATAGTGCTCTATTTGGCAGTAATCACACCAAATCAAGTGGACGGATACTCCATGTGTCCCAATTTTGATAATAATCAACTTGTCCTCACAAACAAAGTCTCACAATGGTTGGGCGATACTCCATTTGGGAAAAGCATTGGGCTCGATTACCACCGTGGAGATGTAGTAGTCTTTCAGAAACCAGATAGAGATAAGCCTTTGATCAAACGTATCATTGCTATACCCGGAGATCGGATCGGTCTCAAAGATGGGGATGTATATATAAATGGCGAATTACTTGTGGAGAACTACCTACCTGCAGGCAGAGCTACAGCTGGTGGCAGTTACTTGGCAGATGGGGAAGAAGTGACATTGGATGTAGGCACTTATTTTTTAATGGGAGACAACCGTGGTAACAGCCTAGACTCTAGATTTGACGGTATAGGCCCCATTCAGAGGGATTGGCTGCAAGGAAAAGTCATTTTAAGATACTGGCCGCCTATTAAGATCATTGGCAACGGTGGTGATGCTCCAGACATTTTTTGTTCCACCGATGCGCAAGAATAAAACCATTACTTGCTACAATTCTATAGCATGATCATCACTGTCATGAATCAAAAAGGTGGTGTAGGAAAAACCACCACCGTAATTAATCTAGGAGCCTACATCGCCATGCAAGACCTGAAAGTCCTGGTTGTGGACTTAGATCCACAGGCGAATCTCACATCGGGTATGGGGATCAACTTACGCATCGGCAAGAAAGACAGCACCGATATTGTTACAATTTATGATGTCCTAGTAAACAACATCCCCCCACAAGAGGCTATTCGTGATACTCAAATCCCAACCCTCAAAATACTACCCTCCGGCATCGAGCTGTCTGGAGCGGAGGTAGAGATGGTAAATATGATGTCTCGAGAAACTATCCTCCGTAATAAATTACGAGAGCTGGAATCCCAGTTTGATCTAATACTCATCGACTGTCCTCCTTCACTGGGCATACTCACGGTAAATGCCCTCACTGCAGCAAAAAGCGTGTTTGTACCTATCCAGTGTGAATACTTTGCACTAGAAGGACTAGGTCAGTTAATGAGTACAACCAAGCTTGTCAAAAACAGTCTCAACTCTGAGCTCGAAATCGGTGGTGTAATTTTGACAATGTTTGACACCAGAACAAACCTAAGCAAAGAAGTGGCAGATGAAGTCAAAGCATTTTTTGGTGATATCGTCTTTAAAACCATCATTCCTAGAAATATCCGCCTTTCAGAAGCGCCTTCCCATGGCAAAGCTATCCCTCACTATGACGCAAATTCAGCCGGGGCAAAAGCATACCAAGAGCTAGCAACAGAAGTAATAGACAGACTGAAGTTACAACCAAAGGCCAGTTGAATTGGTGTTCCTTTTCTGTCAATATAATGAAAAATAATTAGATTATGAGCACAAAAAAAGGTTTGGGGAAGGGTCTTTCTGCCCTCATTAGCGAAGAAACAGAAGTTCCAGGATTCATTCCTGCTCTGCCAGTGGTAGATATTGTCCCCAACCCATATCAGCCCCGAATAGAGATTCATCCAGAAGATCTTGTAGAAATGGCAGATTCTGTACGCGAGCATGGGGTAATTGAACCACTAATAGTTACTCGTAAAGCAGAGCATCAATATGAGCTAATTGCTGGCGAACGAAGATGGAGAGCCGCAAGGTTGGCAGGATTGGAACATGTC
>CAZGHV010000024.1:0-9561 GCA_964525705.1 uncultured Candidatus Saccharibacteria bacterium
AACTAACTTAGCCTGAGCTTCTGAATCAATGCGAACGTCATTTGCCAGTAGACTAATTCCATCCACAATATCAACTCCCACACTAGCAACTTGCTCCTTTGTGAGTTGCTTATTCATAGTGATGACAGCACTTTCTTGAGGCGTCGAAGTGTAGGCGATATCTAGGCTTTCTAGCAATCCCTGAAAGCCACCACCTTCCCCAAGCCCACCGTGGAAGGCTAGATACACTGCATAAGGGTAAATCCTATTTCCTCTGAAACCTGCGATTTCCACAAAACCTCCTTTCGCATCTTTGCCAAAGCTAGCTGGTTTGCGTTTCGCAGTCAAAAATTGTTTGCGGTTTGTCAGACCTTCAAGGTATTGAAATTCACCTCGTTTAGTTACATAAACAACATGTGGTGCGTAAATCTTCTTGTCTATAGATTCAAGTACCTGTAGACCGGTAATCATAGACACTTCGTGCTCGGGGGAAATCCCGCCAAACATAATTACAATTGATTTGTTCATGCTCATAAAAACGCACGCAAGCTTGCTTCGTCACAAGTATACCAATTTTTGTGGTGCAGTATCCATAACTTTAAGATTTTGGATAATACGTCTTTTGTAGCTCAAATTAAGGCAGTAATAAATCTGTGGACTGAATCTGTTGTCAGAAGAATGGCGACGGTATTAGGTCAATGTTACCCCTTCGTCTTTAATCAAGTTGAGTATGAAGGCTACTCCATCGGGACTCTCTTTTATTTGAACACCATCCACTATAATTTTACCAGCTGCAGCCAGATCATGGCCTCCTCCCCCCAGTTTATTTGCTAGAAGCCTTACATTTGGTCCACCTGGGGTCGAGCGAAATGAAATCCCAAGTTGTTTTTTGCTATTTGGAGTAATCACAAATCCCCAATTGTGACCTTTAATTTGGCGCAAAATGTTCAACTTGTAGGTTTCACCAGCTTTTTTTACTTCTGGGACTGAGTATTTATCAAGTGTAGATATAGGTAAAAATGAAAATGTGAGGGGTGGTATGCCTTCCAAATATACATTTTGAGTGTGGTCAATCAGCTGTTTGTAAAGTTCAAAGTCTGCTTCTTGAAACTGGCTTAATGAAGTTCTAGGCTCTGAACATCAATGTTGCCAAACTCTATAAGCTCTTTTGCATACATAAGTATATCGGCGTTTGTGGGCTTCACATACCGAAAAGTCGCTGTGTCTCCCATGATCCCGACCATCAAGGTGCTGGCAGTATCTTCGTCTATCAGGTTCAAGTTGTCCCGGAAAAACAACTTGTATATTATTTGTGTTGTAGATGCGGCTGTAGGATCACTCAAATTTAGGTCGAAGGAGTCTGCTACGGCAGGATGGTGATCTATGCAGATAGTCTTGTGGGCAGATAAATCTAGAGAATCTGTAGCGTCTGGCACAAACCGATCCCATGAATTACCATCCAGCAGGATGAGAGTATCAAAGCTGTCAAAATGTTCTGCAATGCTGCTTACCCAGTTAATTTGATCTGCATCCTTCAAAAAATCCCACATGTTTGTTTTTTCACCGGTGAGATAGATTTCTGTTTTGCATGCTGGGTATTTACTGCGAAGCAGATCATGCATGGCGAGTGCAGAAGCAACTGCATCTGGGTCTGGGTGGATATGTGCAGTGATGAGGGCGGATTTTGATACGCTAAGTATTTGGTCAAAGGAATTCATATGAAATGATAGCATACGGTTATCACAAGGTGATTTGCCGCCGAAGTTGAGAGAATTGTTTAGAAAATTTGCTATACTTGCTGCAGTATGGTAGATATCGCAGCAACTCTAGAAGGAAGTCAAGTGGTGACGCCAGAGCAGCTGGTCTCGTCTTGTTTGGATAAGGTCATGTTAAAGCTTGCAGACTCTGCTTCTGGGGAGATGACCGCAGCGAACCTCACAAATCAAATTCTTACTGCCTATGCATCTATTCGAGATGAAACAATTGAGGATAATGAAGAAGGTACTCCGGACTTCAAAGCCTTTCTTGGTCCAGTAATTTTGACAGAGGAGTTAGAGCGCATCCTATTGGAGTGGCTGAGAAAATCTTCAGCCACTAGTGTCGTCAATATGCAGGTTGGTCATACCAGCGTCTCACTTCCAAAAACAGTGTTGGCTGTGCGGGCAGCTCGAGTAATGTATGCAGGAATTATGGGAAAAGATTCCCAGGAAGATCTTAGAGCTCAAATTGAGCAAATGATAGACTTCTCTTTGTTTGAGGCTCAAAATATGCATCTGATAAATGAAGATACCGCAATATGGCTGTGGCCAATTTATCCACAAGTTGTGGACAGAGAAGCTGTTCTCAGCAGGCTAAAGATAGAGGTGGTAGAAATGCTGGAAATAATAGAAAGATCCGAAAATGCTGCAGTCGCTCTAGCTAAAGGACAAGCTTCAATAAGGCAGAAGCTTATAGGTGAAATAGAGGCTTGGGAGCGTTTCAGCATGGGGATAAAGTATAACCGTGAAGGAGGGGTGAATGCAGTTTATGAACGAGAAACCTACAAAGAAAATATCGGAAAGGTTATGAATACGGTATTTGAGTTTGTTTCCAAATCTTTGGTTCTCGACAAGAAAGGGCATCTAAACATCAAAGAAACGCTAGACGCTATCTACCAAGAGTGGAGAAATCTTGTCAAAGCTTGAGTTTACTTGCTACTCATATCGCAAAGCATCTATGGGATTAAGTTTTGCTGCTCTGTAGGCAGGGTAGTATCCAAAAACTAATCCTATACAAATCGAGACAGAGGTAGCCAGTGCTATAGATTGCCAAGAAAGCACCACCGTGAAGTTGCCCACTTTGCCCACAAGTAGAGCTAGCGAAATACCAAGCAGAGTGCCGATCGTTCCTCCCAGCAATGTTAAGACTACAGATTCTGCTAAAAATTGGGACATAATTACTCTGCGCCTTGCTCCTACGGCCTTACGGAGACCTATCTCTTTTGTTCGCTCAGTGACAGATACAAGCATGATATTCATAATCCCGATGCCGCCTACCACAAGAGAGATCCCGGCAATACTTGTTAAAAGAGTAGTAAAGATACCAGTTACCGTTTCTGCAAGTACCTGGATATCTGCAGAAGTAAATACTGTGAAATTCCCTTCTTCTCCTGGCCCGATGCGGTAATATTCGTTCAGAGCAGATTCTACTTTAACCGCTACGCTGTCAATATCTGCGTCTGCTGCTATTTTAACTGTCAGCTGAGATAGATCTTTCCTCCCTACCAACGAGCTGCTGGCAGTTGATATCGGGATATAGACTCTGTTATCAAGCCCGCTGCTCTTGGCATTTGCTACACCGATTACTTTATAGTTGCTCCCGTTTATGCGGATATTCTTACCTATCGGGTCATCTGCTGCAAACAATGTGTCTGCAACTTCTGGACCAATTACGGCAACTTTCAATTGCCTGTTGACATCGGATTCAGAAATGAGTTCACCCTTTTCTGGCTGCAAATCTCGGATGGTGAATGCCGAGCTGTTCACACCGTAGACAGTGAAATACGCACTCCGCGATCGGTAGCCTACCTCAAAACTGCTACTAATTTCTGGTGCTATCTCAATGATTTCTGGGAACTTCACAGGATTGTCTAGCAATTCTGCCACTTGATAATCAAGTGTGCTTGTGAGTAGCAGTTGTAAAGAGGATCTGCTCTGAGCTCCTTGAAAATCTGCCACTGGAATTATATTTATCGTATTTGCCCCCATTCCTTGTACTTGGGTAAGGATAACTTCTTGTGCCCCTTGCCCGATGGCTAGCATTGCAATTACTGCAGCAATCCCGATCACAATCCCCAAAGTTGTGAGTACAGAACGAAGCTTATTTGCGCGGATTGAGCTTAATGCGATTTTAACGGTATCTCGTGTTCTCATTTGTTGTTAACTTTGTCTTCAATAATTTCTCCATCCCGCAAACGAACAAGCCTTTTTGCATAGGCGGCGATATCCATCTCATGTGTTACCAAAATGATAGTATTGCCTTCTTGATTGATTTGATCGAATAACCCCATGATTTCGTAACTAGTTTTACTATCCAGGTTGCCTGTCGGCTCATCTGCCATAATGATCGCAGGGTTCATGACCAATGCACGCGCAATTGCTACCCTTTGGATCTGTCCTCCAGAGAGCTGATTTGGTCGATGATAGATTTTTTCTGGGATGCCTACTTTGTGTAACACGTCTCTTACCCGTTGCTCAGTGTCGGGGATTTGCCCATAAAGTGTGGGCAATGCTACATTGTCATAAACAGAAAGCCTTGCCAAAAGGTTGAATTGCTGAAATACAAACCCTACCTCTCGATTGCGGAAGTTTGCTAGTTGACCATCGTTGAGCTCGGACACTGGTTCTCCGTTTAGTCTGTAGTGACCAGAGGATGGTGTATCAAGTGCACCTAGAATATTCATTAAGGTAGTCTTGCCGGATCCAGAAGCCCCCATGATGGCCACAAATTCGCCTTTCTCTATTACCAAATCTATACCCTTGAGGGCCCTGAACTGGTTCTCGCTACCACGGTTATAAACTTTGGTTACATTAGAGAGTTCGATTAATGGGTCCATATTTGTTTTCTTAGAAGAATCCAAAAGTTCTTCTCTGTACATTGATGGAAGGGTCTAACACTTCATCACCTTCCTGTAGACCAGAAATAATTTCTACATAGGTATCAGTCTCGAGCCCTATCTCTATCTCTACCTCTGTTGTTTCATAGCTAGTTTTTTCGTTTGTCCACGATATGAGCAATGCATAATATTTTTCGTCTTTCTCAATTACAAAGTTTTCTGGAATTGCCAGCACATCTGTCTTCTCAGCAGTAATAATTTCTAGATCAGCAGACATCCCTAACCGAACACTTGACGGAAGATCCTCCGGAGAAATTGTCAGAGGGTAGTTTACTGCTGAAGAGGTTAAAGAAGGTGCTGGTGCTATGGTTCGCACCTTACCTAGATATTCTTTTTCATCAGCAAGGCTGGATAAAAAGAGTCGTACTTCTTGATCTATTGCAATGTTTTCCACTTCGGTTTCGTTCACGAAGCCTTCAATTGTATAACTAGAGCTATCTGTAATTGTGGCTACAGGTGTGGTGGGAGAGAGTACCAGCTCACCAGATGCATAGTTGAGGTACGTAACTACCCCCAATATGGGTGTGGTGATATCCTGAACACGACCATTATAATCTAGTGTGAAGATTGCCTCACCTTGAGTTACTGTTTCTCCCAGAGACACTTTGACTTCGGTTACTTTGCTTCCAGTGGGTGCATAGAGTTGTCTTTCGTCAATTCCTGCAATTTTTCCTTCCGTGGAGACCACTCTTTCAATATCACGCAGGCTTACTTGAGCAATCGCAGTATCTGGGGGTAGGCTTGTGCGCCTATTGTTTACAACCAAAATAATCAGTAGTACTGCCACAACCGCAATCAAAATGAACACAAGTGTTTTGGCTCTAGCCAATTGTTTCTTGATCGAAATCATATTTAGAATTGTTAAAACTTTATAGTGTACATTTAGTTACTAGTAGTTGGCAACATAGGTGGCAAATTTTCAGCTTTGAATAAAATCTTGGCTAGCAATTAATACAAATTAAGAACTAAGTATAAATAGAAGCAAACCGAAGAAACAAAGGTTCAGAACTATGTCCGCTATGTGTCAGGTTTTGCATAGGGGTTTATGTTCGTAGTGCTCAAACTACACTTGTTTGAGTTCCAAAGTGAAATACTGAAGTTGCTGCAGAAGTTGCGCGTCATCTGGGTGGGAGGTTAAGTTCTGCCTCAGCTCCAAAATCTTGGTGCGAATGTGATTTTTGTAAAGTACTTTATAAATTCGTGTCAGTTCTGCCGCTGGATCTACTACGCTGGAGAGGTCTGTGGCCAAAACTTGTTGCAGAGTCTCTTTGGCACCATCGCCGATCATAGACAAGAACTTCGTGAAATCCTGGTCTAGATCTTTCATTTTTGAAACCTGCACAAATATCTCCTTGCAGTTAATATCACGAAACACTTCTCCGCTAATCTCTGGTCGCGCATCGGCTTTGACATTGATAAACAGCGCAAGCAGGTAAATCTCACGATTGCTGGGCGAAATCTTGGGAGCTGATTGTGGTGTACTTACAGTCTTGGTTTTCATTTCGGAAAGCAGTGGTTTTCCCTTTGCAAGCATGTCGGCAAGCGCACTATTACTTATGCCCACCAAAAGTGCAACTTCCCCTAGAAAATGCTGCAACTGCACTTCGTTACGCAGGCTTGAAAGGACAGGCAGGAGCCTGTCCAGAAAGTCACTTTTGCCATCTGCAGTGCCCATATCTAGGTCTCTCTGAAAGACTTTTATTAAGTGTGTGACTGTGTTTACTGGCGAAGCTACGACTTCTGCCCACTTGCTAGGCTCGTTGCGTATGAGCTCATCTGGATCTTGATAATCGCCTATATCGAGTGCATGGTGTTTCAAGCCTACTTCCTCAGCTAGTTCTACGCCACGGATGAGAGCCTTAATGCCAGCACTATCGGTGTCAAAGCAGAAGTAAACGCTGTCTGTAAGCCTTTTTATCAGCTTGCATTGTTGAAGTGTGAGTGCAGTGCCTCCAGTGGCAGCAATATTACGAATACCCACTTTATGTGACGAAAGCAGATCGATGTTCCCTTCTTCAAGGATCAAAAACTTTGACTTTCTGGTAGCTTCCTTTGCCTGGAATAGCCCCATTAAGATCTCGCTTTTTTTGTAGGCAATAGTGTCTGGAGAGTTAAGATATTTGGGGGCTTTGTCGTTTGGCATAACCAACCTACCGCTAAACGCTACAATATTCCCTTTCATGTCCCATATGGGAAGCATGAATCTATCCCGAAATTTATCTACAATTTGGTTATTCCACTGTACAGCAAATCCAAATTCAAGCTGCTCAGAAGCTGATATTCCTTTTTTAAGCAAGAATTTGCTGAGAAATGAACCCTTGGGTGCATACCCCAGTTGGAAGGTTGAAACTTCGGTGCTCTCTATCTTCCGCTTCTGCATAAACTGTCTGCCGGGCTCTCCAGCCTGGTGATTAAGTAAAACATAGTGCCAGAAGTCAGCGACAATCTTATTTGCCTCCCATATTCTTTCTTTTTTCTTGATTAGCTTGTCATCGTCTTGTAGGTAGCCTTGTTGCGACAACTTGTAACCTGCACGATCTGCAGCTGCCTGTAAAGCCTCAGGAAAGGAAAGTCTTTCAATCTTCTGAATGAAGCTAATTACATCCCCTCCCTCTCCACACCCAAAGCATTTAAATATCTGCATGTCTGGAGTGACGATGAAAGAGGGCGTTTTTTCGTTATGAAAAGGGCAGAGTCCTTTGTAGCTTCTACCAGTCTTCTTGAGCGAAGGAACGTAGCTACGTATAACTTCAACTATGTCCAGGCGAGATTTTATCTCCTCGATGTCGTTCATTATCGGCACAATTGTAGCACTAGCAACTTGGTTTAGAAGTCGTATCCAGTGTAGCGCGCAAAGTCTGTAGTCACTTGTTTACCACTATGTGGTTTGGAGATATCTAGCAGGTAAAGTCCTTTATTTGTCTGATATACAATTAAGCCAGATTGCTGATAAATCGCATCCACTCCCTCTACGTCGGAAAATCTGGTGAGCCTTGTCTCTGTGTCTGTTGATAATTTCAACTGGTAGAGATTGTTTCCCCCCTCACGATAGTCATGAAAGACAACTAGGTCATTGTTTGTAGATACAAACTGGTATTGGCTACCTGTAAATGTCGTTTTTAGCCTTTTATCTTGACCAGTACTCACTTTATATAGAAATAGATCCAGAAGTCCGGATGTCGTGTTTGTTGCAGAGTAAATTACTTGGTCACCATCATTGCTCACAGAATAGATCTGCAAATTTGGCTTATTCAAAAGTAGCTGTGGATTTGGATTAAGAGTGGCAGCAGCTCGGTATAAGCCGTTTTCGGCACCAGTTTCTGTTTGTAAATAGAAAAACAGGAAATTACCATCCTCGGAGAAAGTTATGTCGTTGAAAACACCTCGATTATCGCTGGGAACGAAAAATATTTCGGTTCTGCTGTTTCCATCAAAGCTCATAGTTTCTAGAAGCCTGTCCTCATCACTTTCTTCTGTTCCGCGGACGTTTGCCAATCTAGATCCATAGAATCCTGGAGTGATGCTGCCCATTAGGTCAAAATTGGTGGTTAGCCGCTGTGGGTTTCCTCCATTAATTTGAACGACGTATGCAAGCAGTGCATCCCCGCCGATGAAGGCTCGAATATTGTCTCGGTTTGTTAAGTAGTATACCAAATTCCCGATCGGGGTTTCTGCGTATATGTTGCTACTCTTCTCACTAGCAACCAGTATCTGGGGGTTTTTGCCGTCATAATCTGTCGCTACCAGGTCGTTTCCTTGACCAGATGCGCTTGGCCTTTGAAATATAACTCTTCCCGATTCGACCAATCGTAGATCAAACAGCTCATTTTCCCCTTGGACTACTGTCTTCTCATACTCTCTGGTCTGATAGCCCTGTCTTTGAGTGCGGATTTTGTATGTCCGATCGGCCTCTAGATCTCGGATGCGTAATTTGCCATCTGGGGAAATATCTATCTGGTTGTTAGGTATTCCTTCCACTGTTACACTCAGGTCTAGAACTAAGTCTTCCCTTAGCCAACTTACCACACTGCCTGTGATATCTCCGGCTGGAATGAGGTCAGTCTCTCCGGCTGAGTTCTTGCCCGGCTTGAGATCCAGTGTGAATGGTATATCTTTGAAATACACTGACCGGTAAGTGATGGTGTTTGGGCCTGTAGATAGATCTGAAATCTCAAAACTGCCGTCTGTAGAAATCTTGTATGTCTTGTCTCCCGCCTCAAAATAATCATCAAAAAACCTATGCTGTGGATCTGGTGAATTTAGCTTTCCGCTCAGGCTAGCTTCTCCTGCCGTCTGTAGGGCAAAGATTCTTTGGTTCACATAGTTCATGAAAGATCTGGACATTGCTACTTCTTGAGATAACGACTCATATCCATCCGCAGTTATTTCTACTTGGTACCTTGCCAGCTCCAATCCTTCAGCAAAAAACTCGCCATTATCATTAGTCGTGAACTCTAAGCCGTTAATTTTGACTACGGCACCTACCACCCTAGTGCCGGTATCGTTTATGACAGTCCCAGAGAGTCCGAGGGGGAAAAATTTTGTATCCAGGGATGTAATCATAATCATTGTGTATAGCAGCAAAAATATGATTACTGCTGAGGCTGGGATTAAAAGCAATTTTATCGCTCTAGGGAAATTTTTCCAGACGGTCTTTACCTTCTGCAGTGGAGTCTGTGTGGTAGGCGAAGCCGGCAAAATATCTGGAGAAGGCGCTACTGATTGATTTTGTTTTTCTAGTTCCTTGAGCGCCAACAACTCTGGAGATAGGGCGGCGTTGTCTTCTGGCATGTTCAATTATATTTCACTACTAGCAAAGCTACAAGAGGCTATTGTTTTTCCAGCTTATATGCAACTATTTCGTCTCCTTCTGCAATGTTTGCAGGTGCAGGATCGATCATAATTCCGCACTCTTGACCCTTGTGAAC
>CAZGHV010000025.1:0-9516 GCA_964525705.1 uncultured Candidatus Saccharibacteria bacterium
GGTAGAAGAATCTTGAAGAGAAACAGTAATATTTTTGTACATGTAGGTTTGCCTGTGGTTGCAGCTAGCAGCAAGCAAGTAAACGAGCAGACCAAGGTCGCTGAAAAAGCTGAGCCAAAAGCAAAAAAGGTATCAAAAGTCACAGAAGTAAAGACAAAAAAAGTTATTAAGCCGGTTGCAAAACCAAAGGCAACGGTCAAAAAGAAAGTAGTAAAAAAAGATGGGAAATAAATCAAATACGGTCTCTCTCAGACTGGGAATAAACAAAAATTGGAAATCAATTTGGTTTCAAGACAAGAAAACGTATGCCGATACCTTTTTACAGGATATGAAGCTGCGCAAACAGGTTGAGAAATCTATGAAAAGTGCAGGAGTAGCGGATGTGACAATCAAGAGAACCATCTCCAAGGTATTAATGGAGGTGATGGTTGCTCGACCGGGGGTAGTTATTGGAAGAGGTGGGAGTGGAATAGAGCAGTTGCAGAAGCAATTGCAGAGGATTACTCATGGCGACGTGGAGATAAAAGTCTATGAAGTCAAGAGACCTGAGATAGAAGCCAAGCTTGTAGCAGAGAATGTCGCTTCTCAATGTGAGAGACGTATCGCTCCCAAGATTGCAGCACGTAGAGCCGCTGAGGCAGCAATGAACACGGGAATGGTAAAGGGTGTAGTAATAATAGTTGCAGGGAGGATAAGAGGAGCCGAAATTGCGCGCAAGGAGATAGTAAAAATGGGTACAGTTCCAAATCATACGCTGCGTGCAGATATTGATTATGCACTTGCAGAAGCGCAAGTTCCCGGGGCTGGAAAACATGGGATCAAGGTGTGGATAAACAAGGGTGAGAAGCAAACATATAGTTCAGAGAGATAGATGCAACCAAAGAACAGAAAACATAAAAAAGAATTTAGAGGGCGAATGAGAGGAATTTCCTGGAGGGGTAGCGATATTACTTTTGGAGATTATGGTTTGCAAGCAATAGATCGGGGCTGGATCACTGCAAAACAGATAGAGGCAGCCAGAAGGACAGTAGCTCGAGCAACAAAAAGAAAAGGAAAAGTGTGGATAAAAATATTTCCGCATAAGCCAGTCACAAAGAAAAGCGATGAGGTTACAAGAGGAACGGGCAAGGGAGATGTTTCACATTATGTGGCTGTGATAAAACCTGGCAGAGTGATGTTGGAATTGGGAGGACTAGATGAGACAGTGTCTATGGAGAGTTTGCGCTTGGCGGCCAGAAAGTTGCCAATTAAAAGTAGAATTATCAAGAAATAGCTCTTTGAATCATGGCTACTAGTAAGAAAACAAAGCAAGAGGTTAAAGAGGCGATCGTAGTAGAGACGGATATGCAAAATGCATCTTGGGAGATGGTTCGAGATTTGGAGAAAGAATATCAGGCTTTCAGGGCAAAAGTGGTGATGGGTAAGGAAAAAAACACAAATAATTTGAGAGTAATGCGCAGAAAGATTGCAAAGGTGCACACATTAATTAACCAAAAAAAGGAACAATAGAGATGAAAAAAGTGCAGCATAAACAAGTAGGGATAGTAGTAAAAAAGAGCTCGGAACGCACTTTGAAGGTGAGAGTTGAACGTAAGCGACCGCATCCAATATATGGAAAAGTCGTCACGTCACATAAGAATTATCTTGTGGATGCAGACGAAAAGCAGATTGCAGAGGTTAATCTAGGGGCAAAAGTAATTATTTCGGAGTGCAAGCCGGTATCAAAGAAAAAAACTTGGAGACTTGACGAGATAGTTTTAAATGAAGTAAGTGCAGAATAATGATACAGAAACTTTCAAGAGTAAAAGTGGCCGACAACTCTGGAGCAAAAGAAATAATGGTAATCCAGGTTTTGGGTCGAAAAAAAGGCAATAGTTTAATGCGTTTTGCCAAAGTAGGAGATTTGGTGAGTGCATCTGTGAAGAAGGCTTTGCCGAATAGCAATTATAAGGCAGGAGATGTTGTTCACGCTGTGGTGGTGCGTGCCAGAAAAGAGTGGAAAAGGTCAGATGGCTCTTATCTGAAGTTTGATGAAAATGCTGTGGTATTAATAAACAAGCAAAATGGAGAACCCAAAGGTACACGTGTCTTTGGACCAGTAGCTAGAGAGCTGCGAGACAAGGGTTTTCAAAAAATAGTGTCTCTAGCACCTGAAGTATTATAAAAATTATAAAGCAATGCAGAAATTAAGAACAGGAGACAAAGTGAGAGTTATGAGGGGTAAAGACGCAGGCAAAGAAGGAGAGATATTACACATTGTCACTAGAAAACAAAAGAAGAGGGTTATAGTAAAAGGAGTGAATATGGCAAAGAAACATCAGAAGCCAAATCCTGTAGTGAATTTGCCTGGGGGGATATTGGATATTGAGAAGGCAATTGACATTTCAAATGTGATGTTAATTGACCCTGCAGATGGAAAACCAACCAAGGTAGGGGTTAAAATTACAGATGGGAGTAAGGTGCGTTTCGCAAAAAGAACTGGAAACATCATTAAGTAAAAACATGCAAAGACTTAAAGAAAAATACAATAATCAAGTCTCAAAAGAACTTGCTGAAGCATTGGGGTTATCAAATCCCATGTCTGTACCCAAGCTAACGAAGATAATCGTGAACGCAGGGATCGGCAAAGAGTTCAATTCGAATCAAAATGTGGTAACGGAATTGGCGGCAGATATAGCGCAGATAACAGGTCAGAAGCCGGTAGTAACACTATCTCGCAAGGCTGTATCCAACTTTAAACTTAGAAAAGGGATGGAAAGTGGTTTGAAAGTGACTTTACGAGGTGATCGCATGTGGGATTTCTTTGATAAACTTGTAAATGTGGTTCTGCCTAGAGTGAAGGATTTCCGTGGAGTTTCGGATAAGGCATTTGATGGTAAAGGGAATTACTCAGTAGGTATTCGTGAGCACACTGTGTTCCCAGAAATTGATACCAGTAAAATGATCAAAATCCGCTCATTACAGGTTATAATCTGTACCTCTGCCGGGGACGATGATGTGGCAAGAGAACTACTGGAGAAATTAGGGATGCCTTTTAAAAAAAAGTTAGTTAATAAATAATTATGGCAGGTGCAGCTCAGAAGGCAGCAGCAAAGAAAAAGAATGCAAAGTCGGCTCGAGGGTCACTTCGACATACTACAAAGGCCTATAACCGATGTGAAGTATGCGGACGGTCTAGAGGATATATTCGAAGATTTAAAATGTGCCGTATTTGTTTCAGGCAAAGAGCTATGAATGGTGAGCTGCCTGGTGTACATAAACATACTTGGTAATTTAATTTGATTAATTAGATAACATGCTTATTGGCGATCCAATTGCTGATTTCTTAACTAGGATCCGCAACGCACAACAAAGAGAGAGTAAATCCTTTCAGGTGCCAGCTACAAAAATGCTGGTCTCGATTGCAGAAATCCTTAAATCTGAGGGTTTTATAGAAGGCTTTAGCCTGGAGGATACTGTCCCGCAGAAGACTTTGCAGGTAGAGCTAAAATATGCGAATGGCATTCCGGCAATCCGTGAGCTTAAAAGAGTGTCAAAGCCAGGCATTCGTAGATACGTGGGATATAAGTCTATCCCGATGATTATGAAAGGTTTGGGGATTGCAATCCTATCGACACCGAAAGGAGTGATGACAGGCAAGCAGGCAAAAGCGGAGAAGACGGGGGGCGAATTTTTATGTATTGTTTATTAAAGCATTACCATGTCTAGAGTAGGAAATGCACCAATAAAAATCGCAGAAGGAGTTCAAGTGGAGATTGTGGATGGAGGACAGTTTGGCCACCAGTTGGTAAAGATCTCTGGACCGAGAGGTTCTCTGGAGCAGTCTGTGCGTCCTGGTATAAATACAGTAGTTGCGGGTAGCGAGTTGCTTGTTACACGCACCAATGATCAGAAGCAAACTAAGGCATACCATGGATTGTATAGAGCATTATTGAATAATATGGTGACCGGGGTATCGGCTGGCTTTAAAAAAGAGCTGGATATTGTGGGTATTGGATATCGTGCAGAGTTGCAAGGAACCAAGGTCATTTTGTCTCTAGGTTATTCTCACAAAATAGAGTACAATCCACCTGCAGGTGTGCAAATAGAGGTTCCAGACCAAAGCACACTGGTTGTAAGTGGAGTTGATTCTCAGTTGGTGGGTGAAGTGGCTGCCAAGATACGTAGTTTCCGTAGCCCAGAGCCGTATAAGGGTAAGGGCGTACGCTATAAGACAGAAGTCGTTCGTCGCAAATCTGTTAAGAAGAGTGCATAAATAGTATGAAGACAAAAATAGAAAGAAAAAAAAGCAGACAATTGCACATCCGTAAGCGGGTACAGGGCACACTGGAAAAGCCGAGATTGGCAGTGTACAGGTCAAATGTGCATATTTACTGTCAGATAATTAACGATCAGACAGGCAAAGTGCTTTGTGCTGCAAGTGATATGAAGATCTCAACCGGGTCACCCGTTGAACGTGCAGAAAAAGTAGGTGAACTGATAGCTGCTGAGGCAAAGAAACATAACATCACTACTGCCGTGTTTGATAGATCGGGATATAAATTTCATGGCAGGGTAAAGGCTTTGGCAGAATCTGCTCGAAACGCGGGGCTGAAAATTTAGAGAATAGAGTATAATTAGTAAAAATTTTGATGCCAGAAAAAAAAGACAACACACAAAAATTAGAAGGTGAAGGATTAAAATATCAATCACATCAAGCTGATAGAAGAGATAGCAGGGGTTCTAAGCCTCAGCGAAAGCGGGAGCGACAGCCAGATGACGGTTTTGATAGTAGAATCTTGAATATTAGACGTGTTGCTCGCATGTATAAAGGCGGACGCCGACTCAGAATGAGTGTGTTTGTGGCTGTGGGTGATCAAAATGGGCGTGTTGGTTTGGGGCTGGGAAAAGGAGCAGATGTATCTATGGCTCAATCTAAAGCAGTGGAACATGCCAAGAAGAATCTCAGTCTTGTTCAGCTTAAAGGTGCGACTATTCCACATGAGTCTTTGGCAAAATACCGTTCTTCGAGAGTGATGTTGAAGCCAGCGGCACCTGGTACAGGTGTGGTAGCTGGTGCTACAGTGAAAGCGGTAATGGAGTTGGCCGGTGTAAAGGATGTGCTCACAAAGGTTCATGGCTCTACAAATCCAGTTAATTCTGCCAACGCAGCTTTGGTTGCACTCAAATTACTCAGATCAAGTAGAATATAAACATGTTACATACATTACCAACACCAAAATCAAAATCACCTCGCACGCAGAGAGGAAGAGGCATGAGCAGTGGTAGAGGTGGGCACACAGCGGGCAGAGGTGGAAAAGGGCAAACCGCACGTTCTGGTTATAAAAGACCGCGACCAGGGTTTGAAGGTGGACAAATGCCACTGGCACGCAGGTTGCCTACTCTTAAAGGTTTCACAAGAGGTTTTGTTAAGTCAAACCTGAAGAAATATACGTTTGGTATTGGTGAGATAGCCGAGTTACTAGAGGGGGGTGAAGTTAATATTGAGAGGTTGTTGGAGGTGGGATTGCTGCGACCAGAAAGTAAGAAGGTCAGCATAAAAATTCTTTTTGATAAGCAGATTGATTGCAAATTGGACATTGTGGGGATTCCCGTCTCAAAGCAAGCACGGATTGCAATAGAGAGTGCGGGAGGTAGTGTAAAGTAGGTAAAGGTAAAATCATATAATTATCCGCTATGCTCATAAAGCTTCCCAAGTTAAGGGTGCCACGTATTCGGTTCGTTACCAAGAATGGGTCGACCTCACGCCGTGGAAAAAATGGTTCGAATTGGAGAGAGATACTATTTTCGAAGCAAATCCGAGAGAAGCTATTGTTTACCCTGCTAGTGGTGTTTATCTATCGTCTTCTGGCGAGTATCCCTTTGCCAGGGATAGATATGCAGGTATATCAGCAGCAGTTTGGTGATACTACAGCTTCTCAGGCAAATTATTTACTTACGATATTTACAGGTAGTCAGCTGGAAACCCCAAGTCTGGTAGGTCTAGGGATAGGTGTTTATATTACTGCTTCTATTGTGATTCAGCTTTTAAGTTCTGTGATTCCTCAGTTGCAAGAGCTAAGCAAGCAAGGCAATCGGGGTAAGCAGGTCCTTGATCAGTACACACGCTATCTCACAGTTCCTCTGTCATTGGTTTATTCTTTGGGATATCTATTTTTGATTCTGCAATCTTCTGGACCTCTCTCTGGACTAATTTCCAGGCTTCCAGATGGCTCGGTTTCTTCGACAAAGATATTATTCATGGCGCTAGTTCTCACTGGTGGCTCTTTATTGATGATGTGGTTAGCTGAATTGATTACAGAGAAAGGCGTAGGTAACGGAGCTTCAATATTTATTATGGTGGGTATTCTGGCTTCGCTCCCGGCATTTATTGGGCAGGATTTTGCTGCTTTGAATGTAACTGAGGCTGTCTCTCAGGTATTGCAGGGTAACACGCAGTACTTGGGTGATTCTGGGATGGTGGCAATTTATTTACTAATTATTGGATTGCTACTACTTACACTGGGTATTGTGTGGATGAATGAGTCTACGCGCCGGATTACGATTCAGTATGCAAGGAGAGAGCGTGTAGGTGGAGCCACAGATTCAAATTTGCCCATAAAACTAAATCAGTCTGGGGTTTTGCCGATCATATTTGCATCATCATTGCTTAGTAGCCCTCAGCTTATAATTCCTGTTCTGCAAAATCTGGTAGTTGCAGATTCTCAGTTTGGACAATTCCTTTCTAGTTTGCAACAAAGTTTCCTTTTTCAACCCACATCAACCGGTTATTTGGTGTTCTATTTTGTGAGTATCATTCTTCTATCACTTCTGTATGCACCTATAGCGTTAAAGCCCTCCGATCTAGCAGAAAACTTTCAAAAATCTGGGGCTTTTATACCAGGTATTCGCCCAGGGAAATCTACGGAAGATTACGTTACTAGAGTGCTCATGAGGCTCACATTTGTCGGAGGTATATTCTTGGCGATCATTGCTATAATCCCACTGGTTGCAGGTCAGTTTTTGAGCCAAATATCTGGGGGGTATACGTTTAGTCTTTTTTCAGCTATAGGAGGTACGAGTATTCTGATAGTTGTGGGCGTTGTGCTTGATACAGTTCGGCAGCTTAAGTCGCTGCAAGCAACTCAAAATTATGAACGTTATGTTTGAAGATGCCAAAAGGCAAGCCGGATTATAATTTGGTTAAAGATGCAGCTAGTATTTCCATGGAGATCATGCGCAAGCTGTATGATAGTGTGGAGGTAGGTGTCGCTCATTCGGAAATTGATAATCTAGCATTTGATTTATGTGATAAATATCAGGTTCGTCCCGCCTTTTATAATGTCCAGGTTGGAAATAACAAGTACCCCAGTGCATTATGTATATCTGTAAACGATGCAGTCCTGCACGGACTGCCTGCCAAAGGTGCTAAATTTTCCCCAGGGGACGTGGTAAAGCTAGATTTTGGGGTGGTGTATAGGGGACATTTCACAGATTTTTGCGTAACTTTTGGACTAAATCCTGTAGCCGAGACTGATGTTGCTTTGATTAAGGTTGCCAAGCTTGCAGTTTTGTCTGCAGCCAAGAAAGCGCAAGCTGGCGTATTCACAGGAGATCTGGGGAACACAATGGAGACTATTGCTGAAACTGCAGGCTATAGTGTGCTTACGGGCTATGTAGGGCATGGGATAGGCACTAGCCTCTGGGAGCAACCTCAGATACCCGCCTACGGTAATTCTGGAGAGGGGGATGCTTTAGTATCGGGTGCAGTAATATGTGTGGAAGCACAGGTGGTAGCTGGAAGTCCCAATGTTTATATCGATAAAGATAGGTGGACTGTACGTACACAGGATGGGTCGAATGGTGCAATGTTTGAATATATGCTGATAGTTAATGATGGTCAGCCTGAAATACTGACAGATACATCAGAGTGGCCTGTGGTAAAATAGTAGGA
The DNA here is from genome assembly GCA_964525705.1 of uncultured Candidatus Saccharibacteria bacterium. GTDB lineage: Bacteria > Patescibacteriota > Dojkabacteria > J137 > JAEUSD01 > CAZGHV01. The sequence goes on from CAZGHV010000025.1 coordinate 7,934, forward strand.
AAGTGGAAGAATTGTGTTGTTTATACAGCAATCTTCTGTTAAAATTGCCCTGCTTTAGTGTCATTGGTCAAATGGGCTCTACCCAGTCAACAGAAGAAAAAATCGTGGTGGAGGGGGTGGTGATTGATGTGCTGCCGAGTTCAGAATGCTTGGTAGAAGTAGAGCTGGGAGATGCAGATTTAGCAATGAAGCATCAACTCATGGCATATTTGTCGGGGAAGATGCGCAAGAACTATATTAAAGTAAATGCTGGGGATAGGGTAAAGGTGGAGATATCCACATATAATCCTAAGCTAGGCAGGATAGTATATAAAATTGACCGCCGTCAGCAGCAAGCTGCGGGAGGTGGAAACGTAACCAAATGAAAGTTAAGAGTAGCGTAAAAAAAAGATGTGCGAGTTGTAAAATTGTTGTTCGCCGTAAGCGATCTGGTGGTAGTAAGCAAAAACAGGCAAGTTTGAAAAGAATTGTGTATGTAGTTTGTAGTTCAAATCCAAAGCATAATCAAAGACAGGGATAAATATGGCTAGAATATTAGGAGTAGACGTACCAAATGAAAAGCCGATAGTGATATCGCTTACGTATATCTATGGAATTGGCAGGGTAACTGCACAGAAGGTCTTAAAAGCAACAAAGATTGATCCTACCGTTCGTGCTAAAGACTTAACTGAGCAACAAGTGGCTAGGCTCTATGAATATATTGATAAGAATATAGTTGCAGAAGGATCACTTAAGCAAAAAATTTTTCAAGACGTCAAGCTACTCAAAGACATACGTTGCTATAGAGGTATCCGTCATAAGGTTGGATTGCCAGTACGTGGGCAAAACACTCGTAGAAATGCTCGCACTCGTAAAGGCAAGGCAGTTGCGGTGGGTGGGCTAAATAGAAAATTGGAGAAGAAATAGTTCATATTAATATGGCCACTGATAAAAAGAAACCACAGAAGTCATCGCCGAAAGTAAAGAAGGCTAGATTGACCTCACCTAAGGTTAAAGTGATGGTTTCTTCCTCATACAACAACACAATTGTAGCGGTAACTGACTATTCTGGCGCAGTGATTGCGATCAGCAGTGCAGGCCAAGTCGGGTTTACAGGAAGCAGAAAGAGCACGGCATATGCTGCTACTCGTGCTGGGGAAGAAGCTGCAAAGAAAGCTATGAAATTGGGTGCTCAAGAGGCAGTAGTGATTGTAAGAGGTATTGGTGAAGGCAGACAGGCCGCTGTAAAGGGTGTGCGTAGCGCGGGATTGCGTATTACTAGTCTGGCTGACCACACACCGGTACCGCATGGTGGCTGTACTCCAAGAAAAATACCGAGAAAGTAAATAAAAATATGGCAAGATATACAGGACCAAAATGGAGAATAAACAGACGCGAAGGAGCGACAGTTCTGGGTGTGGGTGAAAAGTGGCGTAGACGACCAGCAGCACCCGGTCAGTTTGGAAATCCAAAGAAGCGGGCAAGCGAATACGCCATGCTTTTCCGAGAAAAACAAAAAGTAAAGCGCATGTATGGAATGAAAGAGAGGCAGTTCCGGAGATTTTACGCTTTGGCGCAGAAATCTGAAGGCAATACTGGAGCAC
>CAZGHV010000026.1:0-9213 GCA_964525705.1 uncultured Candidatus Saccharibacteria bacterium
CTCTTCTACTCTCTGCTGTCTATAATTATTCACATCCAAGAGTACACCCCAGCGCTCTCCTTCTTGTCTGGGCAGAAACATCGACAAAACAGTGGCCAAAGACTCCAGCAACGCACCGTGTCGGCCTATTAATTCTGTGCCCGCTTCCCCTGCGCTCACCTTCACATCATAATAACCCCGTCCCTCTTCATCTGGTTGCTGCTGCTCTACCTCTAACTTCACAGTAACCCCTAGCAGACGAAACAACTTCTCTGCCTTTGACTTGATCATTTCCGATGCTCCTTGCATATTATTTTTTACTTAACTTAGCAAATACCAGTTGCTGAATTATAACAAAGCCGCTCTGTACAGTCCAATAAAGGCTCAAGCCAGATGGGAAGTTCCAAGACATAAACATGAGCAGGATGGGGAATATTATCATTGTCTGCTTGGTAGATTGCTGCATCATCTCTGCAAAATCAGGCATCTCTTCCTGTGCGGGTTTCTTTTGTTTACTAGGTTGCTTCTTATTCTCGGTGCCTTCTTTCTGCTTGGCAGCATTGAGACCCATCAGCACCTTGTTTGATGCAAACTGACTCACACCTACCAAAGCTGTTAGCAATATATAGGGCAAGATGCGCAGCACAGAATCTCCTCCGATTGTGCTAGGAGCTTGCCCCAGTTGAAGCAGCCCAAACAAGAAATCGCCGTTAATCGCCCCATTTTCTATTAGTGGTTTAACAAAACTGTAGGCAAATTTATCAAATTCAGCTGCAAAGTTTGGACTTAACAAACTGTTAATCACGTGGTACACGGTCACCAACAAGATCGTTTGCACAATTAAAGACAAGCAGCCCGACAATTGCCCTGGCAAGTATTCTGACTGTACTTTGAGCATCTCCTTGCTCTGCTTTTCCTTATCATTCTTATATTTGGCCTTAATCTGGGAGACCTTCTCGTTCATCTCACGCGCTTTTTGCGCATTTGCGATCTGCTTGCGGGTTATAGGAATAGTTATTAACCTTGAAAGCAAAGCAATAGCAATTATCGCCCACCCCAAATTATCACCTAGCACCCTATAGAAAACGATCATTAAGTTGTAAATCGGCTGATGCAATATCAGCGTAAAAATGTCCATTTAGAGAGCCTCTGTTAACAGCTTGCCCATGATAACACTACAGAGATGGATTATAAAAGAGAAATCTGGCAGCCTGAGGCGTTTAAACCTACAACCAATTCAGCAGGCTTGAACAGATAATAAAAATGGTGGAGATGAGGGGCGGTCGCCCCTGTCCAAGAGAATCTCACCTTAAACTCTACAAACATATCAAGCTTTTGGTTTACCTTAAGATTAAGAAGCTTGCCAAAATATCAAAAGGCTTGCCAATTTTGTCTTTTGACCAGGGCGTCAGCACTTCCCGAGATCAGCATCTCAACTAAATTTACACTCGCTATTCTCCATTGAGAGAGAGGATAACGAATGGCGGACGACTTTGCGTGCCGCAGTAGCAAACTAAGCAAAATTCAAAGCTGGTGCAGTAAATGCAGCAGCTAGATTTTGAAGAGCTTGAGCTACTTTTTTAAATGGGTTGACGTTTTGCGCCATTCCTGCACGCCTCACGGCAGCAGGGTCGATTTGAATTACAGGCATCATCGACAAAGCCCGGCTTGCATTTAATGATGAGTATTTTCCTGTCGATCTCACATCCCCCGTGTGCCCACAGAAACCTCTGCGCAAACGGGGAACGTGCATCAAACGGTTATCAAGGTACACTACATTATACCATAAACCCACTGAGCTGTTCAGACCAGAAGGCTTGCCAGGCAGAGCTTTTCTACACACCCCTTGCCAATACAAGCCCAATTACCTGCTGGGCACCAGCTCGCTTCAAGGCTTCCGCACACGCCTCCAGAGTTGCCCCTGTAGTCATCACATCATCTACAAGTAAAACCTTTGCTGACGAGTCACAAAAGGCAACAATACTATTATCTAGATTGTGCCTCCTTTCCTCCGCATCAAGTCCTTTTTGTGGCTTTGTATGCTTTTTCTTAATTAACAACCTTTGATACTTTGCTCCAGACCTCCTGGCAACCACTTGTGCCATCTCCCGCCCGTGATCATAACCTCGCCAACGAGTACGTTGCAAACTTTGCGGGACAGATGTCACCACCGTTTCTGGAGAAAAAAGTCTGCCTGGCAGCGAAAGCTGGTACAGCATGCTACCCAATTCGAATGCAGTTGCCCGTACAAACTTATACTTCATTTCCGATACCAACATTTTTACAAGTTGATCATAAACCAAACAAACCCATACCCCATCCAGCTTTGAATACTCAGCACATTCCACGTGTACCAACCCTATACTCACTGGCTGGTGACAAACATGACACAAGTGTCTCTGATACAACCTTAGCCGATAACGCTTGCAGGCAGGGCACAAAAAAGCGCCTGGATACCCACAGCCACGGCACAACTGAGGGAACAGTTTGTCCCATAACCAATCTGTGAGAGCAGAAATCCCATTTATACCGTTACTCATACTCTGCAATTTTAAAGAGATTTTCTGAAATCATTCCAAAATATGCGAGAATATATACATGGGGAAAATTATGGCCATAGATTTCGGAACCCGAAATAGCGGTTTGGCGATCTCTGATGCAGGGCAAGCTCTAGCATTTCCCCTCACCACTATCACAGCAAGCAAACCAGATCAAATGATTCGAAGAATCCAGAAAGAGATTGCTCTACAGCAGCCAATAGATTTAATAATAGTCGGTGCTCCACTTGGCTTGGCTGGCAAGCCTACGAAGATGTCCAAAGCAGCCCATACTTTTGCACAAACGCTAACTTTGGTTACAAAAATCTCCCATTTGCTCTGGGATGAGACATATACGTCCCAGATAGCCCAAAACGCACCAGGAACAGGCAGTAATCATGAGCAGGCGGCCAGAATCATTCTGCAAGAATACCTGGATCACTTAGCAGCCAACAAGGCAGCATAGCCCATGAAATCTGCACTAAATTCCCCTCAAACATTTTATCCATTAATCTTGACTAGCTAAGCAAAAAAGCAAGCCGATGCTACCAATGTATGATATGGCTACCGAGTTTAAGCTGGAAGCCTGGCTGCTGCAGCATTATCGAAGAATATTTGTAAAACCCCCAACTTCCAGATTAAACTGTGAATGTAAAATGTCAGCAGACAAAAAATATTGAGAACAAATTAAATACTAGTCAATTACAGCTAAATCTTTTATTTTTACCATCTAACATGAAAACACCTAATCCCACTCGTCCACGTATTCGAATTGTATTGGGAGGGGTCTTTTTAATGCTTATTGTTGTGATTGCCACTGGACTATTTTTGTATCAAAGATATGACCTGAGCATAAATACTCCTGCAAGCAGTACAGAGGGATATCTCACCCTGGATGTAAAAGCAGGGGCAACTCTGCAAGAAGTTGTCGAGCAATTATCACAAATGGGCATGATTAACGACCTGTTCTTTGCTCGAGTTTATCTCCGGCTCAACCAAGTAAACGTGAATCTGCAAGTCGGAAGCTATCAAATAGCACAGGATCTCACACTACCAGAAATATTGGCTGAAATAGCTGACGGGCCACAAATACAGAGCGTAAAAGTCACTATTCCAGAAGGTTTACGTTATGATGAGGTGGCGGATATTCTGGCACAAAAGTTCATTGCAGCTGGGCTGAACTTTGACCCAGCAGATTTTATTAACATTGTGGAACAGCCAGCTACAGTCTCATTTTCAAGCAAGGTAGCAGATTTCCTGAACAAAGCGAAACCTGCCAATGCAAATCTTGAAGGCTACTTATTCCCAGACACCTATAACATTGGTTGGGATGCCTCTGCTCAGGACATTGTGGAGCTTTTCGTTACTACACTGGACATTAAGCTTCAAAATAGCAAAATTGATACTGATATCTCTCCGAGATTGAATAGTTTTTATGAGGTAATAAACCTAGCCAGTATTGTCCAAAGAGAGGCAAGAAGAGAGGAAGACATGCGGAATATTGCCGATATTTTTCTGAAGCGGTTGGAGAATGGATGGCCACTAGGAGCCGATGCCACACTACTATACCCATACAAACGCTGGTCACCAGGTCTCACACAGTCAGAACTAGAAACAGACACCCCCTACAACACTAGAAAACGCACCGGACTCCCCCAGACCCCGATTGCAAATCCAGGTATAATGGCCATTTCGGCAGTACTGAGTCCGATCACAAATCCTTACTTCTTCTTCATTACAGACAAAGATGGAATCAAACGTTATGCGGTCACAGCCGCCCAGCACGAGGCAAACATACAGCAATATGGCCTAGCTCTATAGTTACTGAAGATATTCAGCCTCAAAACAGTACTGATCCCGCATCAGTTCTGGTATATTGGTAAGAGAAAATGTAGCTACTGTCCTATGAGCATGTATAACGAAACTTTGGCACCCAGGGAAAAGCTGGAAATATCGCTTACCCAACTCTTAATGATCACCGCAACAGTAGTTGCGGTTCTGGTCATACCTGCGCAGCTCATCTCTTTTGCCCGTTATGGCAACACAAGATCCCCCTACTCTGCCTCGATAGTTGCAGAGCAAAACCCATCTGGGCAGTCAGCAAATGCTACTTCAAACACAGGGAAAGTGGCTGGAGTGCAAACAGAAGGATCAATCATCAATATACCTGGCACCACTATTCAAGTTGACCTCAATTCACAAACCGGGCTCGTAGTTATCGCTGGTCTAGTTCTGATTTCGATAGCTATCATACTGTTGCTTTACCTACTGCTCTCTCGGCATTGAACGCCAGCTTACAGCTCCCAAAGGTGACATGTAGATAGGCAACATTTCCAAGCTTTCGACCTTCCATTCAGTACCAGAAAGCACTAGATTCAATTGTGCTATTTCTCCTTGAGACCATCCTATATTGGGGCCATATGTGTCAAAGACGAAGTTACCTACCGAGTATTTTATCCAGCCTGCAGCATATTGCTCTGCATACTGAATGTGATGCGGATGAGCACCGATCACAACATCTGCACCAGCCGCTATCATTTCCCTCCCTAGTCTCTGTTGCTCTGCAGTTACCTGGTCAGTGTATTCTGTCCCCCAGTGAGGCATGACCACCACCACATCTGCTTTGCTCCTAGCATCATTTATTTCCTGAAATAAACGTTCCTCGTTCAACCAAGCCAGTCCTGGCTGAGACTCTCCTGCGGCAAAATATGGGGTTTCAATATTTGAGACTCCTAGGAAAGCTATCCGCACACCCGCAGGCAAGCGTGCGATCTTTGCACCATAGGCAACCTCAGCATTCTGCCCGCCACCAAAGTAGTCAACTCCTCCGCTTTCTAGCCTAGTTATCATATCCAGGAAGGCATTCATTCCATAATCACCTACATGATTGTTTGCCAAGCTCACCAAGTCTATGCCAGCATTTAACAAAGTGTTAATTGCCAATGGTGGTGCACGAAATGTGTATGGCTTCCAGGCAGGATAGCCTTGATCGGAGATGACACACTCCAAATTCACTACCGCCAGGTCTGCAGAACGCAGCTCTGCAGATACTTGCGCAAAAGGGTCAAAACCATTCCACACAATCTGATCACCTACACTGCGTGAGAGCATCACATCTCCTCCTATTAACACAGTCGCCTTATCCATAGTCTCATCTACCTGCTCACTCAAAACAGCCTGGCCTGCAGAATATGGAGATGGTTGAGATATAGAAGCCCCATTTGCTTGCTGCCACCCCAAGTCAATCAGTACAGCTAGCATTAGCAAGAGTAACATTCCCAATAGCTGTTTTCTCCCCATAGTTATTATATTTACTGCAAAGTTTACCTTGCAATTTTACAAATGTGTATCCTGTAAATACAAGTAGTTTTATCTCCGTCCCGTGCATGGTATGATTATTTATGGCATACCAGACAGACGAAAGAAGACCAAAGAGGCGTGAGTTAAGCCTAGATTTGCTCAGGGGATTGGCAGTGATATCCATGATGATAACTCACGCTATTTCTTTTTGGCATACCGGAGATGACCCTATCGCCCAAATTGTCGGCCAGGTAGGAGGAACTATCAGTTTTGGGCTATTTCTGTTTGTTTCTGCTGCAGCACATTATCTCAGCTTTGTGCGCCTAGATGAGGTGGATCCTTTTAAACTCCCTCAGAGGAGATCACAGCTTGTGTATCGAGCAATCAGCCTGCTTATCGGCTACTACGCAGTAGCCTTTGTTACTTCTGTCCCATTATTCTCATTCCCTCCAAACTCTGGATGGCTGGATATCATTGCTCGGATACTGTTTTTTGTAGATGTACCAGCATTTGCGGAGTTTATAATCCCATTTATTTTATTCAGCTTCCTACTCATACCTCTGCGCAGAGTGTACAAGCTTTTTCTCACATACCCACCGCTAATAATAGCTGTTGGGGTTGTGCTCTACATGCTTGGTCAAGTGTTAATCGGAGCTGAAGCCACAGACTTAAGTGCATCTTGGAAATCACTGTTTGTGGGGCATTTGGATTGGCATCGGTTCCCACTTTTCCAATATTTCATCGTCTACGCTTTTGGTTTAGTATGGGGCAAGTTTCTCTCAAATTATAATTCGATTACCACCCGCATTCGCATCTCATTACTCTCTTTGTTGGCTATAGGGGTTTTGGTTGTTTGCGCAGTTGTGAGCTTCAACTACCTGCAAATCCCTTGGCTAGATGCAGCAAATCGCTGGCCGCCTTCATTGACGTTCATTCTACTGGGGCTTGTGGCCGCATATTTACTATCTGCAATCATATTCATAACGAGAAATCTGAAAATCCTCGGTTCTGGGCAAGTATGGATACATTTTTTGGGTGATAACCCTTTCTCATTTTTCGTTTTTCACACAATCATCCTTTATATATATACCTACATATCAAAAGGCCAACGCTTTGAGTCAATGATCATCGTGGGTTTGTTATTTGTTGGTTTGATTGTTGTGACAGCAATACTGAGCGCCTTCACCCGCTGGGTTATTCAAAATTTGCAGGCGGAGTCTGGGGTGAGCGATGGTTTTGGCTGGCTACTGAGCGAAAAAGTGATAGTAACTGCAACCTGGGTTGTACTCATTCTGATAGCAGGGACAGCAATATATCAAGGTAATCAGGCACAAGCTGCATATGACCAAGAGACTGTAGCTTTCAAAAAACGTCTCATCAAAGACGAAGACTGGCCATTCTGGTGGGATCATTCTTACAACTTCTTTCAGCAGATTACTGTTGCCAGTGACATATCTGGAGCACTCTTCCGTGACACCTGGTTTTCTGTACCATTCAATCATGGTCAAGCTGTCGCAGCGGGACAATCCCAGGCTAGTGGTGCAGACGTACGGGTCGTTTACTATGACGAATCAAAAGGGTTTTTGGAATTACCTTTTCTTTTTGAAGGCATTAATTCTGCAGCAAATATCAAGTTCCAGTTACAAGCAGAAATCCCTGCAGGACAAAGTACAGACAGATATTTCATTTATTATGGTAATCCTGTAGCTACCAGCTACCCGGTCGCCAAATCTGAGCCGGCAGCAGTTCTAACTGCTGGGGCTACAGTGAGTACTGTTTATAGCCACAAACTGAGTGGCAGCACAAACCGCAAGTGGATACTCAAGGAGGGCAACCTGTCACAGCGCACAGTTATGTATAGCGTACAGCTCAATCAAGAGCTTTCCCCTGAAAGCCTAGTGAGCTACCGTGTGGTCGGCACAAACTTGCGCGGGTTAATGGATAACCAAGGAGGTGGCAAGTACCAAGCAGCGGTCAAAGTTTCTGAGTTGCCGCCCGGGATCTATCAACTACAGGCCTCTGCCAGACAAAAAGATAATCAGCTGAAGGTGATAGATAGTGGTTACACAAACTTCAACGTCACCTACCCGCTTTATGTCACCTGGACACAAGACTGGGAAGGCTGGGATGTACCAGATGTTTGGCTTGCAGAGCTAGATAGCTTTGCCCAGAGGTATGGCATCGTAATGACACATTTCTTTAATCCTTGCATTTACAGTGCAGAGTGTAGTGCCCAAACTCGAGCGCCAGTAACTACCCGTGCTCGAGCAGATCAACTCACTTTGTGGGCGCAGAATCGCGCTAAAGTATTCAATGATGAAATCGGACTTCACCTTCACATGTTCCCGGGATTGGCGGTTTCAGCTGGAGTTACGCCCCAATACGTCACTGTTCCTTGGCTATACGGAGATTCGGCTACATACGCCTACAGCAAAGAAGATATGAAGACCATACTCACCTGGAGTAGACGCATGTTCCTAGATAATGGGCTGCCGGCTCCAGTATCCTACCGAGCAGGAGGCTGGATGTTAAAAGAGCACACTCTCGCTGCCCTCGAGGAAACGGGATTCTTGATAGATTCTTCCGGTCGTACCGCAGGCGGATTAGACATTTACACCCAGAAAATGGCAGGGTTCCCACCACCGTGGAATTTAAGTCCTACTCAGGCCCCATACAGACCAAATAAAGACAATATGAACCTGGATGCAGAGCCGAGAATGAATATCTGGGAATTCCCAAACAATGGAGCCGACTCAATTTGGTATAACGAAATCGAACTCATTCGTAGGTTTGATCTCAACTACCCAAATAAAGGCGGAGTTCTAGAAACTCCACAAGTACTCACCTACCTATCTCACCCTCAATTCTGGGCTATAGATAAGTACCGGGTAGACAAGCTATTTAATTATATCGGAAATTATCTCTACCGTGATGACAACGGACCGGTCTATTACACCACTCTGCGAGATGCCTACGTCTATTACACACAGAATCAAGAATAATTGGAATGAGTATCGATTTTGACCTCCTCCTCGCCTTCATCATACTAATATTCGTTTCAATATTAGCTTTTGACATCATCATGCTGGTGCGCAAATTGCGCAAGCTGTACTCACGCCCAGCAGCTGACTCATCAAGACTAAAAGTTCTAGCATACAGGTTGAGAATTCCTGCCATAAACATCATTGGGCTAGGAATAATTTCTCTGGTAGGATTTATGGCACTTTCTCCCATTCCACAGGTTGATTACAGTCGCAGTTACCCGTCTGTAGAGAGCCACTGGGAGAACTATCAGCAGCCCATTGAGGTGGTTTTCAATATGCCAGTAGTTACTAGCCGATTACTACCTTTCCTATCTCGAGAAGACCTGGAAGGACACTGGGAATATGAGCCCTAC
>CAZGHV010000027.1:0-8656 GCA_964525705.1 uncultured Candidatus Saccharibacteria bacterium
GAAAGGGAACAGGGCCTTGCCCCCATGGCTTCGTTTTATTTCATGACTAATGTAAGCTCCTAGAACAAATGCAATGCTACCAACAGTCATGCCCAAGATAATTTTGTCCACCCCAAACAACACATTTCCAGGAGAACCGATCATTCCTACCCAAAGCAATGGCAAGATCAAGAATGCATAGGTCACAATTATGGTTCCTAGCTGCCACAAAAGTGATCCCTTGCCCCGTTTTGCAAGAGCACCTATCGCCCAAAATCCCAGAGAAAGTGTAAGCCCACCCAGCCAGATACCAGTTACAGCATCATCAATCCCCAAGAAACGTGAGAGACCCAGCCCGGCACCCACCGCCACAGTACACACTGGGCAAACAGCTGCTACTGGTGCAGGATGAAGAAATAGAGCCCCACACAAAATTACCGTTACTGCCAGACCATTTTTTCTGGTAAGAATTTTGCCGCCAAACAATAATCCCACCATAGCTGCAAAAACTATCCATAGAAAAGTGCGAGTGTTTGTGGCGCCGGTATTAGCTGCAATCTGCTCGCCAAGCACGGGTGATGCACTTGCAGTAGATGAGCTGCTAGTTGCGCTGTTGCTGGATACGACCGGGACTAAATTTGAAACCATATCTGCAAGCTTCTCATATGCATAGTCGCTCCCCATATAGCACTCTCCCTCCGCAAATAGCATTGGAACACCAGCTTGACCAGAAGCTATCCCACAATCTTCAAGCTTTTGCGCAAAAACTTCCCTATTTCCAGTATTTTCATATACTTCCACAAACTCGATCTCCAAAATCTCATCCCAAGCCTCGACTCTTATCATCTGTTTCAGGTCTTCACAGTAGGGACAACCATCTCCCCAAAATACAAGCACCTTCTCAGCAGCTAGCACTGGGATAGCCTGCAAACTAAATAAAAAGATGAATATACCCCCGATGATAACCCTATATGTCAAGCTATAAATTTTCCCCATTGTGCATACTATACTCCTCAAAATCAAAATTGTTAACTCCAGCAAATGAGACATACTTTAAACACAATGTTTTTATATCATGGAAGTGGTCGGCATCCTCTCGATGACTACATACAGAACTAGCCAAAAGTCCTCAATGTAGGGTAAAATGCTAGGTTAGCTACTATTTCTTTGACACCTGCTATTCGTATTCGGTAGTTGAGAAACGATAAGAAAAGTAGAAATCACCATTGGAGATAGTTATTATCCACATTTTTATGAGGTTTAAAAAGATTTTTTCTAGCCCGTTGCTTGCGCTTTGGTTGACAGTTTTTATCGATTTGCTAGGTTTGGGGATTGTGATCCCGATATTTGCAGCATTGTTTTTTGTTCCTGGGTCGGAGTTTTTTCTTTACAACCTGAGTATAGGCAGCCTGAAGATAGATACACCATTGGTTTACGGGCTTTTGATTGCAGCATACCCATTCGCCCAATTCTTTGGAGCACCTTTATTGGGAGATCTTTCCGATAGATTTGGCAGGAAAAAGCTGCTCCTAATATCGATTCTGGGCACACTAGCAAGTTATGTTGTGATTGCTACCGGGGTATTAACCAATAACATTTTGCTCCTATTTCTAGGGCGCCTAGCAGATGGCTTTACAGGTGGAAATATCTCCGTAGCTCAGTCTGCAATTTCCGATCTCAGCACCAAAGAAACCAAGACTCGAAATTTCGGGCTGATCGGGATGGCTTTTGGTCTGGGTTTTGTTATCGGTCCCTACCTGGGAGGCAAGCTAGCAGATCCTACTGTTGTAAGCTGGTTCACCAATGCTACACCATTTGTGTTTGCTGGTTTACTCACATTTCTAAACGTAATTCTGATTCTGTTCAACCTCAAAGAAACACTTCACGGGAAAGTAGACAGGGTATTCAAAGTTAATTGGCTGGGGTCTTTGGATAATGTGGCAAAAGCAGTACGTAATACCAATTTGAGAACAATCTTGGTCGTGAACCTGCTTTTCATATTTGGTTTCAATTTTTTTAGCCAGTTTTTCCAGGTGTACTTAATAAGTCGCTTTGCTTTCACACAGTCACAAATCGGTGATTTGTTTGCCTATATCGGGATTTGGATAGCTATTACACAAGGTCTCATACTCCGGCCTTTGGCAAAGAAATTTAAACCATATCAGTTCGTAAGCGTAAGCTTGCTAGCACTAGGAGTAGCTTTCTTAGCGCTATTATTACCAAATGATTCAACCTGGATTTATTTTATTATCCCCATTGTAGCTGTCTTTAACGGGCTAACTCAGCCAAATTTACTAACATTGGTCTCGAATCAAGGGGATAACGAAACTCAGGGCGAGTTGCTAGGTATAAATCAATCTGTACAATCAATAGCTCAAATGATCCCACCTATCGTTTCTGGCGTAGTCTCTGCAATTGCTATTGAGCTTCCCTTGGTGGTAGCAGGGTTGGTGACTATTGCCTCCTGGGTAATATTTATACTTGGCAGGAAAGCCTTCTCAAACAAAAACCTGTCAAAATAAGGGATAGAGAGTTACGTGCTTTATCATCTTCAAACATCTCGGCTTATCGGCTTATTGAAAGCTGTTTATACTGGGTTTTTGTTTGGCTCAGATTTTTTTGCCAAATAAATTTCTTGAAAAGTACGTAGAAAATACCTGCTGTTTACAAAATCGGGGTGACAGGACTTGAACCTGCGACCTCACCGTCCCGAACGGTGCGTTCTAGCCAACTGAACTACACCCCGATTTGAGCGAATTTTAACACTGAGCAGAAACACATGCGAGGCGCCTTTGGCGCCTCGCATGAAAAAAACTTTTTTCCAAAAAACGTCTCTAGACCCAGGTAAGCTGAGCTACCTGCTGCGGGAAGTAATAAACAAAAGCTTGATTAAGCAATGCTGCCATAGCACCTACCAAAACCAAACTAATGACAACTGCCATCAGTACACTTTGGAATCTAATTTTTCCTAGCTCCCAGCTATCAACTTCGTACCTTCTCACCATCCATAAACCCAAAGCCAAGGCAAACGCAGCCAGAAGAACGCCAATAACTATTAACAAAATAGACCCATTATCATTTAGCCTAAATAAAACGTTGTTGAAGAAATCAGAGAAGGTAAACTCTGGGAAGACTTCTTCAATAGAGGCCTTGTTATCCTCAAGAAACTTAAGCGGCACTGATAACGAAAAAACCATCCAGTGCGCTACCCAGAGCAACATCCCTGGAATAGTAATCCCCAGAATAAAATACTGGGTCTGGGCGTGGGCATTTGGGCGCAATCGTACGAGAGATTGCAGCTTTGGAATCCTCACTTGCATATATATAAAATAAAAAATAAATCTTTAACTTTTCTTTGTCTTTTTTCCTACTGGCTTATGTTTTCCTGGCTTTCTCCGAACGGAAGTGTTCCTATTTTGTTTGGTTTTCTTCACTTCCATATTACTTACAGGTGCAGTTCTCTTGGTTCTAGAATCTCTCAAATCAACCCACACACTCGTCATCAGCTGTTGGGAAGCTAAAGCAAGCCAGAAACCCACAAGCAATAAAGCTCCATCAAGTACAAACTTCGGCCCAAGACCAATAATCAAAATAAAAACAACTGCTGCCAACATAAAGTTATACCTTGTAAACAATTTCGTCAACAATTCCCCACGGGTTTCAATACGCTTTGCGGGTGTTAATAGCTCAAAAAGCAATAATGTAGAAGCAACTCCTATCATTACAATTAGTCCTAAGAAAGAAGCATTCCCCACCTCTGCAATAAGAGACAACCCACTCAGAATGCCCAAATATATTATTAATCCCCACACTAGTCCTCCCCCAGAAATAGCTATCAATAATATTCTGTTTCTTTGTTGCACTCGAGTCAAATGACGCCAGACAAAAAGGTAGAAAATCACAATATACAAAAATGCACCGATAACGGTCAGATTAATAAACCGGAGCAATAAATCACTGGGAATGATGGGTATTTCTCGGCTTACATCTACGTCACCTTCGACCTGCCCACCAATAGCTATCGCCAATGAAGAGGCTTGAGTGGCAGCATCTGGTCCTTGCAAACGTAATGCTCCATCCGCTCTATCCACAGCAGATATCCCTGGATAGTTTCCATATGCATCTAGTAGCGAAAAATCTGCATCTGCAGGCAGTTTCACAACGTAAGTTTCATGGTAGAAGGCAAAATTTAGACCCCGGTTATGTAGCAGAAGCCCACTAGATATAATCACAGATATCACCAAAACCAATAATCTCACGATCTGTGCATGTCTTTGCAAGCTTTTTATCACGCTCATTTTCATTGCTCAGAATCAATTACATTCCAAATAAAATACTTGAATGCAGTCATTGATAGCACTAGTAAAACCATCATATATATTGCAAAAACTGCAACCAGCTCTAAATAAATATCAAACAATTGTCCACTCATATAGAAGATCCAACCCGCTATAAACCCAGTAACAGCATAGTTTCTGATTCTCATTAGCCGCAGTTTGAAATCAGCTTTACTAGACTGCAGTAGATAGTCCAGACATATCACGCCGATAATAAGCATAAGCATTATCCCCAGGACTAATCCCAGAGAAATCCCAGCTGCAGATAGCTTTAATACTGACATCCCGAGTAAAAAATAGGTTGAGATATTAATTAACCACTCCCTACCCAATAGTCCTCGGTAACGTACGTAGCCCATAATCATTAACAATATAAAACCAAGAGTTAGTGCTGCCGCCAAAACCACGGGCCCGCCAGGTGCATAATTCGCTTCCTCAACAGTTGTTCCGTTTGTTCTCCATGTTGTATCGAGAGCAGGTTGCATTATATACGCTGCCAAAGCTCTAACTTCCGCCTGGCTACCACCAAAAATGGGGACTATCAGCATTTCGTCATTTGCCGTACTCGGTTGGCCCACAGCTATTGGCTCACCATCTACTACCATCAATATTGGACCTGCCCCTGCCGCTGTTGCGTCCGCAAATATACCAGTTGCGATATCTGAACCTGCTGCTGTTAATTTCAAGCGTAACACGGTTGCCTGAAAGGTTGAGCCATCTCCAGACTGCAAATTTGATCTTGTCTCCAAACTCACCCCTGATATGTGATCTCTAGTCAAACCTGCGGACTGCTGTTTATACTCTGGTGCTATTTGAGATAGGATAAAACTTTCTAGTTCCGGATCCGCCTCAGCTGCTGAACCAGCATCCTTCCAGAAATCAACCACACCTCTAGCCGTCAAAATACTAGCCAAAACTTCTGCATCTGCCTGGGTATAATATTCTGGGAAAGCCAACGATAACTGCAGCTCGGCTTTTGTTTCGATAAATTTCATCCGCACTTCACCAAGCCCAATTGCCTGCAAGCGTTTCTCCAGCTTGTTTGATTCAGAGAAAACTAGGTCTGGAGGTGAGTCTGTGGTCATTAAAACAACCAACTGTGGATAAACATCATTTCCCTTGGAAAAGTTTGCCAGCGGACTCTGCACACCTCCGAGTTCAAAATCTATTCCCTTCCAGATAAACTGAGTATCCCCCAAATTAAACTGCAGTCTAGGCAACAAAAATAATCCTAGCAGAAATAAAAATAGTATTCTTAAGATATTCAGAACTCGCATGTCCTCGGATTATAATGGAGAATAAGCAAAATATTCAACTATTTGACGCAGCTTTGTGCAAAAAATCTAAAATGCACCACTTCCACCACCACCGCCTCCTCCTCCAGAAAATCCACCAAAGGAGCCTCCACCACCAGACCAACCACTTCCGGAACTACTGGGTGGGTTCATGGCAGTAGTCACCATACTGTCGGAGAAACTCCGCGCCATAGTGCTCAACCAGTAGACGTCCCATAAATGGCTTCCACTGCCCACAAACCACTCCGGCTCACCCTTGTAGATGTCTTTGAATTTCTCTGCCCATTCTTTTTCTATTCCAAACACCACTGCATATGAAAGAAATTTTTCAAACTCATCAGGGTCAAGCCCTTGAAGTCGGTAACGTTCTGCAGTGTGTAAGTACATCCTGAAACCCAGAACCTCCACATATATTTTGCTGCCTAGCTCAGTCTTTGCTGGCATAAAATTTGCTGTCACCAGCATTGCCAGCCCGGTTATTACCAAAGCAATTCCCAATAAGACAGGGCCAATGAATCCCAGTAGCAAGACAGATCCGATTGCGAAAGCCAGAGATATGAACACACCGAGCACAAGTAACCCGCTCCCTGCTCCTGCATAAACCCAGCGAGTAGTTTGTGGTGAGCGGAAAAAATAACCTCTATCAACCATCTCTTTATAAATCATTCCTTCCAACTTGGGGTACTTGGGGGCAAACTTTGCTCCCAGCCTCTTTGTTTCCACGCTATCTGCATTCCCAAAAAGTTTCGCGATCAGCTCCTCCTCAAACCTGTTGAGGCTGTCATTTGGCGGAGATTCTCGCAGCTCCAGTTTGTAGTTTTTACGAGGATCTATTTCTACAATGCGAATGAATCCACGATATGCTAGGTCAATAATAGTGCCGGTAACATCCCTTTTATTTACTCTTTCGTCATATAAAGAACCTAATAAATAGGGACGAACATCTGCAGGTGGATGGTACAAGGGAACAATAGTTTCTCGTTTCTTTTGATCACGACCTTTATGTTCCCATCTGCGGTAGACCCCAAGCAGGCCTATGGGTAAAAGGACCACCCCAGCAACATTTGCCAATAATGAAATTGTCATCGCCAATGATATACCGGCTTGTGGCTGCAGAGTGGAGTCCAGTTCCAGGCTTCCCCCAGGTTCAATATCAACTTTCATAATTTTGTCCTCGTAACCCGGAAAGCTAAATCCGACCTCATGCTCACCGCTAGGCATGCTGTTCAATCTACCATCAATGTTCCCTAATAACACACCATCCACAGACAACTGTGTACCATAAATCGGCAAACTGCCTCCAAACGTGAGTAAAGAGGGGCGAGCCACAGAAGATGCTGGCAATGCGTAGGATACAGTAAATGGTGAATATGCATCGAGTCCCATTGCCTCAATATGCAGGCTGGATTCGCCTGTTGTTACTGAATAATTTAGACCAGGAGATCCATGATAAACCTCTAAATTCTGTTTCTGCGGAGATACCTCGGGAGGCAAATAGATGTGTGTGACGGCTCTATCTACATTTGCCCCTTTATCCTCTGGGAAAACGTTCCAATACAAATACGGCACTGCAGATTCTGCACTCTGCCCTATCCACCCCAAAGAACCAAATAGTCTATATTTTATAGTCCAGGTAAACTCTTCTCCATTGTGGATCTTGCCTCCTGGCCAAACTGTCCACTTCACCGTCAAATAGCGATTTCCAGAATCCTCGTTCTGTTCCTCAAAAAGCTCGTAGCTATCTCTAGGTATCAGATTCCCTTTCCCATCATATATTCCAAGAATCACAATTCTTTCAAATCCTCCACACGTCGCACCAGATGTTTGACAGTACTGACGAGTTCTTTGGTTATCGAGTGTGATTTGGCGAATTACTCCCGAATACTCTCCTATAAAGCTATAGGTGAGAGTTTCCTCCACATCCACCGTAGAATCTGCTGAAATATGAATACCTACCTCATAGGATGGATAGGTGAAGGAACGCGCTTCTACAGGGAGTGCAAAAGTCAAGAATGCACTAGATACCCATATCAGCCCCAGCAGCTTATAAAAATATCGCATCGTATTTAATCACCAGATTGATTAGAACTCCACCTTAACGTTCTCCCTCTCCGCCGCCTCTGTTACCTCAAAGAACTCTCTCTTCTTCAGATTAAGAAAGTTGGCAATGATGTTATTTGGGAAGACTACAATCATAGTATTCAGATCACGGACTGTACCATTGTAGTAACGACGAGCACCTTCCAATTCGTTCTCAATTTCCTGAAGTGAAGCTTGCAAATTCATAAAGTTTTGATCTGCCTTGAGTTCTGGATAGTTCTCAGCCACAGCAAACAGAGTCTTGAGCGTAGAGCGCAATTCCCCCTCCATCTTCCCTAGTTCCTTTGGATCCTCACTGCCCATCATCCCCGACCGTAGCTGAGCTACTTTTTCAAATATGTTTGTCTCATGCTGAGCGTAACCTTTAACTGTTTCCACAAGATTTGGAATCAGGTCAAACCTTTTCTTGAGCTGTACATCTATTCCGCTCCATCCCTCATCCACCAACACCACCTTGCGTTGAATCGAATTATACAAACCCACCACAAATATCCCACCCAGCAAAAGGACTCCCACAATAATCAACAATACTATCCCGATGTCCATAAATATTCCATAATAACTAGTTAACATAAGGATATACTAAACCAGGTGGAAAGTAAATTGTATCTACTGTTCAAATACAAACTCTGTTTATAGAAGAACCGAAAAACACATCGTGTCGCCCTCCTGTTTACCTACCAATGAAGGTGACTCAGAAACCACAATCTGCTATAACATGTATATAATGAAACTGCAAAAACTACTACTTCCTCTCCTTTTTGTAGCCGCTGCTTCCGGCAGCTGTGACCAGCCTCGTGAAGCAGCCAGTCTAGTCAATATTCCTGGTACACCCTCGCCACTAAGTGGGTACGACTACTCCACTCTCTCGATCGCAGAGGAAAAATTGTTAAGGGTCTTGCCCAGTTTGATTAAGAATTACGTAACATTTTCCGCAAGTCTTCA
>CAZGHV010000028.1:0-8531 GCA_964525705.1 uncultured Candidatus Saccharibacteria bacterium
GTTCGCTACAGCTACATTTAGCTGGATTTGGCACATTGGAACAAAACCTCAGCTTACTGGGCTTTCATCATCCAGACAGCGATTTGCCGAATTGGCAAATGAATATCCATTTTCATTCTGCAGGTCGGGTTAAATTATCTTCACCGATTTCAAATCTACTCTCGTACTATACCTGGCTCCGCCCCCTCACAAAAAAGCTCTCCCCAGACCTGTTCTTTGGTGTTCATTTTGACAGAGGGCTTCCCACCGACTTGGTGACGACAATCGCAGTTGTGCACGACGTAATCCCACTAGCAACAAGCAAATTTTCTAGTAAGGGTCCTGTCATAAACTGGCTTAAAGGGGTCTTCTATCGGCACATGTGGCAGAAAGTAAAAAATGCAGCCAAAGTCCTCACCTGTTCCCAGTTTTCTGCAAATGATCTCCGCACATATGGCGGACTACGACCATCACAGATCAAAGTAATTTATCTCGGCATTTCTGCGCACTTCCATCAACAAAGAATACCTGCAAATGGCAAGATAGTTTACGGAACACTCGCCAAATATGGGCTTAAGACTGTGGTAAATAATGGGGCACCTGAGCCTGTGCCATACTTATTTTATGATGGCGGTCTGGAGCAGAACAAAAATTGGCCCAGATTACTTCGCGTTTTTGCGAAATTGGTAGACTACATGCCACAACTACAGCTTATGATAACGGGAGCAGACTTTGCCACAGACCTGACAAAAAGGCAGTTCTATCCACAGAATGAAAGAGCGACTAGATTTATGCAAATGGCAGGAGAGCTAGGAGTCGATAAACAAATTCTTGCCACTGGCAAATTGCCAGAAATTGATATGTCAATTTTCTTATCTCAAGCGAGGGCATATATTAATCTATCTAGCTACGAAGGATTTGGCTTTGGGCCGGTACAAGCAATGGCTGCTGGGGTCCCCGCTATTGTTTCAGACCAAGGCTCATTTCCCGAGATCTGCGGAGATGCTGCAGTTGTATTACCTAGCGATGACGATTTGAATTCAGCAGCTAAATGCATCGAATTGCTTTCTAGCGAAAGCCTGCGGACAGAAAAAGTGAAACAAGGGTTACAAAAGGCGCAAGATTATAGCTGGCACAGTACATTTATCGCCACCTGGGAAATAATGCGCCAGCTTGCTGAAGGCAGAGGAAAAATAATTCAGCTGAAAATGATAGACTAATCTCAAGTATGCGTATCACATATATTATTGCCAGATTCTACCCGTGGTACGGCGGCGCAGAGAGAAACTGCCTAGAGCTAGCAAAGATAGCAGTTACTGCTGGCCACCAAGTTACGGTACTCACCACCGATCTAGCACCAAATGGGGGGAGATTGCCACGAGAAGAGACTTTGTTTGGAATTCGTATTCGGCGTTTCCACACATTTAATAGTCAGCTGAATCTAGGCTTTTACCCTGAACTACTTTCTTTCCTACTAACCCACAAGACAGATATTATCCATGTAGAAAATGGCCCTGGGATGATCTGGCAAGAGTTTTGCCTTGCTATGAAGCGAATAACCTCCAGACAAATTAAGTTCATTGCCACACCACATGGACCGTTCCTGGCTACTCCACACACACACACAGGCTGGAAACTGCAGGCAGCGCGGGTTGCGAAGAAAGTGATGCTTCCATATTTCAAGTTAGTTTGGCCATGGCTTTTTGATAAAATAATTGCCATAAATCCTTTGCAACATGAATGGCTGCAAAGAGATTATCGTATCCATCCTACAAAGATTATTCTGATAAATAATGGTATCCCTGCCGACTACATTCCTGTTGGCTGCCCGACCAAGCCCACAGCTGAGATAATTATTTCTGCCATAGGCAGGCTAGAACAATACAAACGGTTTCCAGACATAGTTAGTGCCCTGGGTACGCTACACAAAAAGCTTCTACTACCTCGAGGTGTGAGGGCAGTGTTGATGGGGGCACCAGGAAATGCTCTAGGTTCAATTCAAGCCCTAGTAAAAAGATATGATTTAGACGATAAAGTAGAAGTAGTTGTGAGCCCGCCAGATAGTTACCGCGATGATATACTTGCAAAATCTAGCATCCATATCCTACCTAGCGAATGGGAAGGAACAGGCATAGTACTGCTGGAAGCTATGGCAATGGGAAATGCCCTCATCTCCAGCACTGGCAACGAGGCAGCAGAGTTGCTGATCACCGAAGGTGCAAATGGCTACATCTTTCCAACTGGGGATGTAGACACTCTAGCCTCCTACATCTATAAATTACTATGTGACAAAAAATTGCTAAATGATATGATGCTGACATCTTGGCAATTATCACATGAACTCACCTGGGAAAAGGCCGGGAAGGTTTATCTAGAATTGCTTGCAGATATTACAAACAACACATAACCAAATGCAAAAAGTAATCACTCACTACGAAGACAAGTTACAGAGGGTGTTTGAGATTATACCAGGGCTATCTATTTGGATAATCTTGCTCTCTCCTTTCTGGGGTGGTAAAGCTTTTCCATTGGCCATGGCAGACCTGATTACTATTCTTGCCGTTTACTGGTTTTATCGTGCAAGCTTAAACACAGTGGGAACAATAATCGGATACGAACGCTACCGCAGGGCAAAAAATCAGGACTGGCTAAAGAAGTGTCGCTCTCTTGCCCATGTAGAACTCCCAGATCCCAGCTCATTGCCTGCTACACTTCTGCCCAAACAACTCCTTGTCTATCCCCAGACTATGCCCAAATTTGAGGTGCTAGAGTCTACTTTGCAAGGAATACTGAACCAAAATTACCCTTTGGAATTGATATTTGTTGCTATATCATCGGAAGAAAGGTCGATACGTAAAGATCCCCAGACATATATCGATCTAGAAAAAAAATTGCGAGCAGCATTCCCGCAGTTTGGAGATCGGCTCATGTTGTTCCGGCATCCAGACGGATTACCTGGAGAGGTAATAGGTGCAGCTGCAAACAGACGCTGGGGTGCAAAGAACGCAGTTGCAGAGCTAGAGGCTCGGGGAGAAAACATTTCCGACTTTTTAATCACTTCCCCAGACGAGGATATTGTTTTTCACCCACAGTATTTGGCTGCCTGCACATATCAGTACCTCATCAACCCCAAACGTAAACAAAGGTTTTATCAGACTGCTGTGTACACTTTCAACAACAATTATTGGGATGTGCCTATCCTCATCCGCGTACTTGCTTCCAGTTTGACAATTCCTGTCCTAGCATCTTCGGTTATAGAGAAGCACAAGCGAGAAACTTACTCTTGCTATAGCCTAAATTTGGAACTAATGAAGGCTGTCGATTTCTGGGACCCAAGTGTAGGTATAGATGACACCACTTTTTATTGGCGACCATATTTTTATCTTAAAGGCGAATGGGAATGCGAAGTATTTTACATCCCCCTAAATGCCGATGCTGTCTATGATCCCAGCTATATTAAGAATCATCGTGAGCAATACAAACAATATCTTCGCTGGGGGTGGGGAGTAATCACCTTTCCGATCGCACTAAAAGGGCTTTTGGCAGCAAAAGATATCCCCCTTTGGAAACGTTTGGGTAAAATTTGGCATTTATTTGAGGTATTTGTGTTTTTCAAGGTACTGGCATACCTACTCACATTTTCCATCCCACTCATCCTGTTACTTAACCCACAGCTACAAGAGCTAGTAATTTGGTATTCACTCCCCAATACTATTTCCTCTATCATGGGGGTGGCTGTAATATTCCTGCTGCCTACTACAATATACAAACTACTATTAGCACCACCTCGACCAAAGAATTGGACCAATTTGCGATACTTTGCAACTGCACTTATCGAGGCTCCGTTGAATATCATCAACCTACTCACATTCAGCTTTCTTCCTTTTATAGAAGCGTCCACTAGAATGATGTTTGGTCAAAGCTCCACCAAAATAAGCTGGTCGAATAAAGTGCGGAAGCAGTAAAACCCATACAGCTCTACTCAGACCAACTATGTTCTATCCTCAGTAATTCATTGAATTTTGCGGTCCGCTCTCCTCGGCTAGGTGCTCCAGATTTTAGTTGTCCACAAGCGGTACCCACAACCAGATGCGATATTGTTACATCTTCTGTCTCCCCGCTACGATGGGATACTACATTTGCCCAGCCAGCATCTTGTGCCAAATGCATAGCCGCCAACGTTTCTGTGATTGTTCCAATCTGGTTTGGCTTTACTAGGAGTGCGTTACATGACTTGTGCTCAATTGCTTTCTCGATTCTAGAGGTATTTGTTACAAGCAAGTCATCACCCACCACTTGCTCCAATTCTGACCCAAAACGCTTAACTAGCCTACTCCACTCTTCCCAAGCATCCTGACCCAGAGGGTCCTCCAAACTAATAATGGGATACTTGCGCACGAGAGAGTCAAGCTTTTCTATCCACTCATCACTACTTAGTACTAGCCCATCTCTTTTCAGAGAATATTGGTCTTCATCGCTCTCTCCAGTTACCAAAAACTCACTCGCCGCAATGTCCAAAGCAATAGCCACATCATCTCCAGGAGTATAGCCCGCCAATTCTATTGCTTGCATAATTATGTCTAGTGCCTGCTCATTTCCCTGAAGCTGAGGAGCATAACCTCCTTCATTTCCTACATTTATAGAAAGCCCTTTTCCTTTGAGCACATCACCCAGAGAATGAAAGACTTCCACTCCTACTTGGAGTGCATGCGAAAAGTCCTTTTGCAGCAAAGGTACTACCATATATTCCTGAATATCTGTAGCCCAGTTTCCATGCTTGCCTCCATTGAGAATATTGAACATCGGGCGGGGTAACTGCGGGGACACGTTTCCATAAAGGTCAGCAATATACGCATACAAAGGCTTATTTTCCAGCGTGCTAGCAGCCCAAGCAAACGCCATGGATACGGCAAGTATCGCATTTGCTCCTAGTGCAGACTTGTCCGCAGTTCCATCCAAACTCAGCAACAGCCCATCCAATTTCGCCTGATCTAATTCTCCAGCAGATATAAGCTCTGGAGCTATCCTCTCTCTCACGTTATTGATAGCAGTGAGCACTCCCATTCCACTGTACCTTGTTTGATCATTGTCTCGTAACTCCAATACCTCATACTTTCCTGTGGAAGCACCAGATGGAACAATGGCTCTGCCCTCTACACCATCTGCCAGAGTAACCACCGCCTCCACTGTCGGATTGCCTCGAGAATCTATTACTTCCAGAGCATCTATCTTGCGTATACGCATATGAAAAGGAATAAAAATATTGCTTTAGCTTAGTCTGTGGTAAATAAGTTGTCAATTTCTACAAACTAAGCCAGTTCAAAAAAATAATTGACGCTAGTTTGATCAAGGGACAAGAAACCACTGCAGATAGAAAAACCCTACTACTACCTGCAGGTAGTAGTAACAGAGCTAGTCAATAGATATCCTACTCAAACCTCCCTCGGCAATCAAAAGGGGGCTAGAGATATATTTACTTCCCAAACATTTCGCCAACAACACTTAGATATGTTTTCACATCACTTCATCATAGCTTTGATCCGTAAGTCTTTCGGTAACTTCTCAATAGCATAGCGCAAAGCCGTGCGGGGCATTCTAGCTTTGTTTTTGATCACATATGCAAACACTTCTGCTTGATGATCCTTACTTGCAGCCTTGAGCATCCAGCCATAACCTTTTTGTACAAGATCCTCACTGTCCAGGAGCAAAATATCGGCGATCTCAAAAATATCTTTCAGGAATTTTCCTTTCCTGGCTGGAACGATAAGTGTCACTGCCGAGGCTCTTCTTGCCCAAAGATTGTCTGATCTCGCCCAGTCCTTCAATTCCTGCAAATATTTCGGATGCATTTCCACAAATGTGCCGACTGTGTGATTGCACAAAGTATCACAGCTAGCCCAGTTTGACACATAGTTGGATACCCAATTTCCAAAAACTGCAAAGTCGTCCGGTTCGTAGTTTGCGCGAATGAGAAAGGAAAAATGGCAGGCAACAAACGATTCTTCCAAATAGCCCGACCGCCATAGCTCGTCACACAATTCAAACACCTGATCTTTGCCCATAGCCAAGACATCTTTATCAAAACTTTTGGCAATTTTGTTCACCAGAGCAGTCTTCACACCATGGATCTTGACTTCTTCTTTGAAAAAATTTTTTCCTGTAGAGAGAGTATGCGGGTCACTTTGATTTTTTAACTCTTGCCGGATGCTTGTAACCATTGAGTGCATCATTTTGCTCTCTTCACTTGCTTTGTATGAGTTGCAATATGCCTCGTAATCATGTCTAAGAAATGAGTGGTTTCGTATGTTCTACCCCCTTTGCTGTATGTCATTCTCGGGACTCTCTTCTCAAGTATGCTGACAGATAATGATTTATGCGCAATCCGTAATCTGCTAATGAGGTCTTTCATTGAATATTTCCGTAATGGCTTCACACCCCTCATGTTGATTGTGGACATATTTTCTGGCAATTTGGGGATCTCGTCATTGGCCAATGCTTCATAGTTGGCCGCATAGTTTTCATGCCAAAAAACGATATGGCAAAGCACGTCTTTTACAGACCATTCATCGGTTGCTTTTAAGGTAGATTTCTTGCTTCTCACTGCCTGAATAAACAACTCTATGCTTGATGTAAGCGTAGAAAACAGTTCTTCGCAATTCTCATCCATCCAATTCCACCATTTTAATTTTTCTGGATCTGGATGGTTGTTTTCCGAAAAATAAACGGTGGCACGATATACAGCAAACATCGATCTTGTGTTTTCCCCTCAAACCGGCTGGACATTTCGTAGAGGTCTTGTGGATCTTTACCTCTTAAGTCCGAAACTGAGTATATGCCAATATTATTTAGATCTTTGGCAATGCTTTTGCCCACTCCCAGAATAGACAAAAGCTCATTTGCTATATGATTGGAAATCATATCTTGATATTGAAATGTTTCCGGATTAAATCAATTGCCCACACATAATGGCTAGACAAAGCCGAAGCCAGATAGCAAGTCATACTGGTTGATCCTGTCCAAGCATATTTCTTCTTAGTAGAAAGCTCTTAGTCAGTATGTTTGTGCACAATACTCATCAATTGGTTGTGAGATTTAGTGAATTTCTGGGTTAAGTCTTCCCATAATACTGATTTATATTCCTGATACAACTTTTCGTTTAGCTGGGGGCATCTTTGAAAGTATATCCTGGTGCAGGGATTTCTGGCTTCTTCCCTTTCATCCCTTCTCGATACCATGTCAGTTCTAGAAGCTGCCATGCAAATAGGTGTGCAACGATATCCTTTGTGGTTCGATTATCAAAAACAAACTCTTTGTCTCGTTGATTTGGAGTAAGACTACCTACTAATGCCTCAAGTCGGTCAAATTCTTTTTTCCCGAAATCCAGTAATTGTTGTTTGTTTTGCGCTCTGGACATAAATATATTGCGTATTCTCAATCCCGGTTTTTGATCTCCTTGGACTGAAAAGCTTTAAGTTGGTTACTTGCCCTACCTAGCAGAAAGCAGGATGCGATCCCAAATCTGCGTTGCCTGAAAGCAGACACGACACTGGAGTAATATTAACAAATCTCGAGAGACTTTCACATATCAAGACCAGCCTGTTTCCATGTTGCCCATTCCAGCATAGCTCCAAATCGGTTCACGATGCGTCTAGTAGATCAAACAGCTTTCCGATAAAGTCATCGACTGAAGAGCTGCTTGCATATAGCTGCGTGGCAATCGGAATAAATTTTTCGTGATCTGGATAGCTCATATCTCCCTCAGTCCCCAAAATGTTTTTGAATTTATCTGAAGACAAGATAATGTTGTTGAATATTTCCGAAGTATCCCACCAAAGTTCATCGCTTGTGTCCAAGTTTTTTACTCTGGATCCCCAATTTTGAGATGTGTAAGAATAAAATATGAAATGCATAAGCTCATGGC
Organism: uncultured Candidatus Saccharibacteria bacterium; assembly: GCA_964525705.1. Taxonomy (GTDB): domain Bacteria; phylum Patescibacteriota; class Dojkabacteria; order J137; family JAEUSD01; genus CAZGHV01. The sequence goes on from CAZGHV010000028.1 coordinate 7,901, forward strand.
TCGTTGTGCCTACACTTGATTCTGCTTCATAAAACAGTTGGAATGTTTTGTCTTCTAGAAATCTAGGATTGCAGTTAAGTGCTGATACATACCCGACATATTTACCTCTGGGGAATTTGTAACCATTAAATATCCTTTCTGTTTCCAAAACAAAAGCCGCCTCCACCTCGTCCCATTGACGCTGAAATTGATTAGCTTTCCCAAACAACGATTCCTCATTTGTTTGGTAGAACCTGTCAAAGTATTCACCTATTGTTTTCTCATCTTCACTAGTCAGGTCTTTCAGCTCGGGGTGATATCCCCAAACACCCCTGCCAAAATCTACCCCCTTGAATTCAATCCCCAAAAACTGGGAAGCCATGTCCTTATCGAGCTGCTTGTTTAGTCTAAAATTAACCATAAGTTAACCAATACATGCTTAAATTACCTTGTGTGCATTTTGCTACATGCAAGTAAATCAACAACTTCTTAATAGCGTATCCCAAAAAGTGCGTATCAAAGACACTGAGAAACAAAGTTCGAAAAGTAAAAACGTCCTAGCAGTGATGAAACTCGGGGTAGACGGGACTCGAACCCGCAACCTTCCGCGTGACAGGCGGATGCTCTAACCAATTGAGCTACTACCCCAGCA
>CAZGHV010000029.1:0-8274 GCA_964525705.1 uncultured Candidatus Saccharibacteria bacterium
TACTGGAGTTCACGAGACAGTTCAAAGAAGTCAAAGCAGAAAACTATATTAATAATTACTGCCCACACAAAAATAACAATCTTTGAGCAAGACAGCTGCGTAAAAATCGATTTAAGTATCATTGAGAGCCCTAGTATGTATAGCCCCAAGATTAGAAATACCAGAGTAGGAATTAATAATGCATATGTCATATTGGAAATATGGTTATATTAAGTAGAAATCAGTAAATAATATCGGTTATACTCTAGCATAATCAAGAGAACTAATACTGCAAAGCCTAGATGTACAGATAATCATCCTTATCATGTATAATGTCTCACCAGAGGCAGTTACTTTTTTGTATTTATACTAGTAACATTAATTTATGTATCCACTCACAAGTATAATTATCCTCACAAAAAACAACGTCCATTTCACAGAAAGATGCTTACTCTCGATATGGGGACACATCAATTCAAACCACACTCCATACTAAATTATTATCGGTGATGATAACTCAATAGATGGAACAGCAGAAATGTGTGCACTATACAAAGACAAGGTGAAATACCTCAACCTGGGCGAATACCAATCCTTTTCAAGCAGAAATAACATCATAGCCCAGAAGTATGCAAAGGGAGATTTCTACTGGTTTCTAAACAACGACACGGAACTTCTGAACAATAATCTGCATTTCATGCTTGAGCATTTTTCCGACCCAAAAGTCGGAATTGTAGGCAATATGCATCTTTTCCCAAATGGTAGCTTAAACCACATCGGGATAGGCATAGATGCAGATCTGAATCCACAGCATATTTTCCCGGGAGAAGACCCTACCCTACCATACATCAATCACAACAGAGAGATAGATATTGTTACCGCGGCCTCAGTTGTTATAAAGAAAAAGACTTTCCAGGAATTAGGTGGCTTTGACGAAAATTACATATGGGGTTATGAGGATGTAGACCTATGCCTACGATCAAAGCAATTGGGCTATACAACTATTTGCGACAGCAACGCAGAGTTGATCCACTTTGGCCAGAGCACCTATGGGAGAACTGATAACGATAATCAAAATGCAAAACTTTTTAGAAAGAGATGGAAAGGGAAATTGGAGCCAAACATTGACTTAATCTACAAAGAAAGAGACAGCTATTTTTCAGCAAGGAATAAATTGAATCGGAAAGCCAAGCACATAACTAAATCTGTTATCAAAAATGTAATCGCCGCTCTTGAATATCCAAAGCATAATACCTCACCAGCTCCACCCAGTAAAATATATGTCTACAAATCGCCAGTTTTTACAGCCTTTACTGATATTGCTCAACAGATCGGAGAAGAGATAGATGAAAAGTTTGAGTATATTGATAATATCCAGAGCCTGAGTAAAGTTCCAGAACTAGAAGATGGAGCAATGCTAATCTCCACAACACATTTTAACCCTGAGTATTTGGAGAGGGCACCGGATTGGATACGGGAATACAGATCATACGACATTAACTATGAGAGAACCGAGTACTCAAATCCAGATTACTGGACGGAACACCTTAAGACAGCACCTTTTCACATCCTCGCTTCAAGCGAATATTGCGCAGACTTCCTTAAAAAATCTGGTGTGGCAGAGACGAAAATTAGTATAGTCCCGCATGGTTATAACAAAGAACTACTAAACTATGATTTCACTGAGAAGAACTCAAGAGTGACATTCTTGGTAATCATCAACACCAATGATGAGATACGCTATGGGACAGATACACTTGCAAAAGCTATAGCTATTCTGGCTGCAAATAACCCAGATATACTCAAAAAAATAAAGTTGCTGATAAAAAATTACGGTGGAAAGGATACGCAAGCATACTTTAAGACAAAGGAATATCAGGTAATGCTAGATGCTGGTTTGGAGATAGAATATGAGTCACGGTTTTTGTCGAAACAAGAGCTAGCAAAGCTATATTACAAAGCCGATGCATTTATAGCCCCATATAGAGGTGAGGGGTTTGGGATGAAGATTCTGGATGCGGCAGCAGCAGGGCTACCTATTATATGTCCAGATTATGGCGGTCCCAAAGATTACTTGAAGAAATCTGAACACATAAAAGTGGCGCACAAACTAGTCCCTGTCGGCTGGGGTCTCGACTACTCTGGGCTGTTTCTTAATGATTCCTACGTGTGGGCAGATGTTAGTGCAGCTGATCTGGCAGATAAGATAGAATTTACAGCTAGAGAAATAGATGGGTTAAGAGAAAGCGCACTTGAAAAGAGGGTCAATATCCGGGACGAATACCACTACCAAAAGATTTGGCAAACTATAAAAACCATAGATGCGAAACAGATAGCCACACAGGAGTCTAACGATTTTGCCTTTGTGAATCCAGCTATTGAGATTGACAATACAACAACATCACATACCAGAAGGAACCATTCAAATCCCACAACCCTACTAATAAACACTAATAGACCTGGCGAATTGCAATTACTTCTTTCTTATCTGGAGGATAACTTTGAAATCAATAGAGAGCTGGATGAAATTCTGATTGTCAATGACGGGCAAAAAGAACAATTTGATATTAGCAAGTTTGATGGAATACCGATCCGATATGTCGCCTACCCTAAGTGGGGTGGATCGGGATTTGCCAGAGAGACAGGGCTAAGGTATTCCAGGAACGACCATATCATCATAATTGGCGATGACATAAAGCCTCTACCTGGGTTTTTCAATCTTCACCGGAAGGTGTTTTTTGAGATCGAGGAGCCCTACTTACTTATGGGGCACGTTGAATGGGACAGAGATATTCGAAATCTCCCAATACCCAACTTTGCCACCAAAGTGTCTAGCTTTCAGTTCGGATTTGAGGAGATTAGAAATAGCAGAGAGATAAGTTACACACACGTTTATACATCAAATCTATCTTTCCGAAAAACAGATATCCTATCTGCAAAACAACACTTCAAACAAGGGATGATCCTTTTTGAAGATACCATATGGGCAAAAGAACTAGCGGAGAAAGGTTTCAAGCTTTTGTACTCGAGACATGCCTCTGCACTACACTCTCATAAAACCACTTCTGGATGGCTAAATTGGCTAAAGAACAGATCGAAATTGATAGGAGAGTATGTGGTAGACATATATACAGAATTCGCAGAGCTAGATAAAGAAATAAATCATACCAGAGAGATGATTTCCATGTTATCTGGGATCTATCATGAAAAGCCTTTGTCGCTTATTAAAGAAGTCGGCAAGGATTTTGACATTGTTGATTCTGCTCTATCAAACCAGTATTTTGACCTTGAAGAATCTGAGAAATCAAACGGGTTTAATCCTATCCGCCGTTCAAAGATAGACAGAGTTTGTGGCTATATAAGCTTACTTCATCGGCTTTATGGGATTACCTCAGTATTGACAAAAGGTGAGGATGTATCAAAAGGACTAGCACTTATTGCCTATGAAAGGCTTACACCGTCGCCACAGTACAATGGTCAGTTTGGAATCAGGGATAGCCTGCGAAATGCTGTGTTTTTGGGGCGTCAAAGAGCACCGATAATATTTAACCCCATATATCGAATCGGGAAAAAAATCAAAAATTTTATTTAGAAAAATATGAAAATTCCCAGCATCTGGCTCCGTTATTCTCCAAAATTTGAGTACGAAGAGACATTCAACGATAATATAGAAGCCTGGGCAGGTCATAGTGCTTTTGGCTACGATTTAGTCAAGAATTTTCAACCAGAAACTATAGTTGAGCTAGGAAGCTACAAAGGGACATCTTTGTATTCATTCCTGCAGGCAACAAAGGATACAGATTTGCGGACAAAAGTCTTTGCTGTAGATTCTTGGGAGGGCGATGAGCAAACCGGATTCTATGGTGAAGAGTACTTCAACAACTTAAAAGCTATAGTAGATAAATACTATGGCTCGCAAGATGTACAGTTAATGAAGATGTACTTTGACGAGGCCCTTGATAAATTTGACGATGATTCCATTGACCTTTTACATATTGATGGCCTGCATACATACGAGGCCGTAAAGCATGATTACGTAAGTTGGAGCCCCAAAGTGAAAAAAGATGGAGTGATACTGTTTCATGATACGTATGAAGAAACCTTTGGTGTCAAGAAACTATTTGCTGAGATCCAGAAAGAGCATAGCGAATATACATACCTCAACTTTCGACATAGTCATGGACTGGGGGTAGTGATTAAAGACCCCAGGGCAAAAGGGATATTTGGTGAGGACAATCTTGAAACCATGCTGGATTATTATGAAGCAAAAGGGACAGCTATGGTTTTCAGAAAAAAGTCACAGCAAATGGAAGCAGAACTTTTCCAGGTAACGAAAGACAAACTAAGTCTTATAGATGAGGTCGAAAGGCTGACAGCAATGGCAAACAGTTACAGAGAAACTGCAGAAGAATTGCAAAGATAGCAAAAGTCTTTGCTGCTCAAGCTGACATCAAAAGCAAAGAGAGTGCTACACAGTAAACCTTAGGTCTGAATCACAAATGTACGGTCACTTGGTAGGGCAATCATGAAATATTCCAAAACATCTCCGTAACCAAAGCCACCTAGTTCGCAAAATTGTGAGATTCCATAACGTAAAAATACTCATTATCCCACAAATACATGTCTATCACTTTTACTGCTGCCCCTGTCTTCCAGATTGCAAATGGGAGACTCAATTGATCTCTAGTTTTCCATTTCTTTACCTCATTAAACCAGAGACTATTAAATGAGGTTACCTTCAAATTGTTTCTTCTAATGATTACCCCTCCTGCCAGCAATGGTACCTGATCTTTAAAACCTAGCGAGGTGTAATGAGCAACTTGAGACTCGATATCTAGATTCTTGAATCGATCTATTTGTTTACAAAATTTTGCCTCAGTCCCTATGTCTGTTCTCTCAGGATGTTTTATAAAAGCGAGATCATTTCCCCCCAACATTTTTATCATCTCAGAGGCAAAATGGGTACTACGAATCCTCACACTGCCATCAATCCAGATTGTAAAGTCATAGTTCGAGAAGTATTCGTGAGGTTTACACTTGTACTTACGTGAAAGCAGCCTGTTATCAAGCATTTCCAAGTTCTCTGTAGTTCTTGCTTCCCACCCAGTATACTGGTGTTGACTGCTCTTTTCATCTGAGTAAACTACGTAGTTACAGTTCACATGGGTTTGCTTTGGTTGTGTCGATAGAGAGTCATAGCCACCAGTTATACAGGTATATATCACGACTCGAGAACGATTCTTGAAAAGCCTTCCTATCATGATATCCACTCGTGCTCAACAGCCATGCGTCCTCCAAAACGGACGCCAGCATTACTGACTGTAAACTTAGGCCCTATGGGCACAACGTGATAGAAATCATCTACTTTATCCTTAAACAAGGTTGCACTAAAAAAGTAGGTACCAGTATTTAGCTTCAAATCTAAAATTACCAGCTGCATTCCCTCACAATCCTCATTAATCTTAACCCCATCCCACATGGTATTTGCTCCGGAAATAAGCGCTTGATCATCTACTGAGTGAAGACCTATTCCCAGATTCAGAGACTCGGAAGTAGTCGCATTTCTCTTTAACTCGACACAGACCCCAACATTCTCACCTGTTTCAAATTTTTCCTTCCGTTTGCCATTTAAATCTACTGTATACATAGATTGGATTTCAACCTGCCTGGTTTGTGGTATCCGGCTTGCCCACATCTCTGCCGCAGTCTCTTTGTCCACCTCCATCATTTCAATTGAGCGCTCAATGGATATTCTTTTATACTCATCAATAACTTTATCTGGAGTGCCTAAACAAATCGTCTTGCCTTGATCAAGCAGCAGAACTCTATCACAGTACTGTTTAATATCATTCATAGAGTGTGAGACATAGATTATAGTCTTGCCTCGTTTTTTGATATCCTGAATCACTCTTATACACTTCTGCTGAAACGCAGCATCACCCACAGCCAAGATCTCATCCAGTATATATATATCTGCATCTGTTTGGATGGCTATACTGAAGGCCAATCTCACCATCATTCCACTAGAATAATTCTTCACAGGCATTTCCATGAAATCCTCAAGCTCTGCAAAGCGCACTATTTCATCATATCTACTCTTGAGATACTCTTCCGTCATTCCTAGTATAGTGCCATTTAGAAATACATTCTCTCTACCCGAAATCTCGGGATTAAACCCGACACCTAGCTCTAAAAATGGGACTAGACTCCCATTTAATTTGATCCTACTTCCTTTGTCTGGGAAATAGATACCCGCGATTAGCTTGAGTAATGTGCTTTTTCCGCTCCCATTTCTGCCTATAAATCCGATGAATTCACCTTTTTTGATGTCAACAGACACATCGTTTACTGCAATGAATCGCTTAGTATTTCCTTGGCGCAGAAACGAGACTACAAACGACTTGACAGTTGCCTTTCTATTTTCTGGTATATAGAAGGTTTTGGTAACGTTTTTTAATTCTATTGCAATATCTTTGTCCATATTCTAGAAATGCTCAGCTACATATTTAACATTATGCCGGAAATAGTACCAGCCCACAATTGCAATTACTATTGAGATAAAAAAGTATAATACCATTAGACCGAAATTTATTTGCCCATCTATTCCAAAAGCCGCCCTCACCTGACCTAGAACTATAGATATCGGGCTCATAGCAATCAATTGAGTAACGGAGGATCCCAACAACGACGCATCCAGTCTATAGAAAACTGGGCTTGCCCAATAAAGCAGAAAAAGCCCAAGATCAAGTATGCTTGTTAGGTCTCTTAATCGAATAGTCAAAATACTAAAGAAGAAAGATAATCCCAGGCAAAAAACAAATACCATCAAAGCTATAAACAAAAAGTACAATACTCCGCCAAAGGTAACTCCAACACCAGAGAATAGGATAATTGCTATAATAAACACAACATTTATTGCCAGATTGATTAATGCATTGATTAATGAACTCATGATTGCAATCTGCCTGGGGAAGTTAACTTTGAGAATTATGTGCGCTCTATCCAATAGCGAGTTCTGTCCATATACGATCAGCTCCTGGAAATAGGTGTAAAAAATTATTCCTAGGAGAAGGTACAATTGATAATTTTCACCTGTACGACCAATCTTTGACCACAGGAAATATAATACAAAGAAAGTAGAATATGGTTTCGCCAGAACCCAGAGAATCCCCAGGAAAGAATTCTGGTAACGCATCTTGAAGTTTGTTTTCACCAACTGCAACAACAAATCTAGACGGTTTTTCTTTTGTGCTAGCATATTTCAAGCAAATTATAACAACTATTTAAGAAATTCAGCACCTATTTTCTTTGCAGGAAGCTGCTTTAAATAATTAACTGCCTCTGGACTCAGATCACAAACACCAAAATATCTCACTGCCATCTCTACCACATACGATTCCGAAATTAGCTTTGTAAGATCAGCGATGCTTAAACGGCTAAGTGCTGCTCTCACTTGATCTTTCCACTTGTCCATTACGTAAAGCCCATTCAGCAACATTATCTGTCGTTTCATACCAGAATCTATATTCTTATTTTGATTAAGGCTTGCATTTAGGAAGTGAAATACAAAACTACTTGGCACACTGCCCACTTTCCCGAATTGTCTCAAATACATACTGTGATCAAAATCATCCCAGTATCCATGCACAATATTTGGATCCAAAAAATATCCTAGTTTGGCAAAGTAGCGAGATCTGAAAAGATTGCAGTACCCTCCAGGGAAATAAAATATGCTCCCAGTATCATTGAATCCTTCCTCCCGGGAGGAATGCTTTGGTTTATTGAAGTAGACTTCGAAACGGCGCACCTTTGATAGATCCCCAGGCAAAGCACTTATCAATTTCCATATGCGAGACTGAGGATAATGACTATTTGTATCGGGGCACACCTGTACCACATCCTCATGCTCGTCAAAAACTTTATTCATCTGCAGTAACCAGTCTTTTGTCACGATAGTGTCGCTATTCAGCAAACATATTCGGGAATACTCCAGTGCCTTTTCATAGGCAGAGTTCACACCTCCCACATACCCCAAATTTTGTTTGTTGACAATTACATCAATCTGGCGGGGATATTTTAACTTAAAATATTCGCCTACCTCAAGAGATCTATTGTCTGGGGAGTTATGAACGAGAAAAATGTGGAAGTCGGATGTATGTTGAAAAACACTACTTAAACACAAATTCAAGTGCCAAGGAGTGCGATAATTTACTACCACGATAGCCGTTTTATCCATTTAGTTGTTTACTAGCTAACAATTGAAATGCAAGCGAAGGCAATCTCCTAGTTATTGGC
>CAZGHV010000030.1:0-8220 GCA_964525705.1 uncultured Candidatus Saccharibacteria bacterium
ATCAAGATGCGGAAGAAATGTGGCAGCTATTGCAAGCGAAGATCTCGACATTGAAGACAGAAGCTCTGCGTCAGCTTTTGGAGAATATTTTTGCAGACAAAGAGCTGGCAACTAAGTTCAAATTTTGGCCTGCGGGTGTCTCCTATCATCATGATTATCGCTCAGGTCTGCTGCAACATGTGCTTGAGTGCCTAGAGATGGCTCAGGGTATGGATTATTTTTATCCCCAGATTGACTTTGATGTAGTGACAGCAGGTATTATCTTGCACGATATCGGAAAACTTGAAGAGATTGATGCTTCCGGAGTTGTGGCCAAATATACGACCCAAGGGTCTGTACTGGGTCATATTTTTATAGGCTGCCAGATTATTGAGCGATTCTTCCCGGATGATGGGGATGAGAAGCTAAAGCTACACCTGCAGCACATAGTGTTATCACACCATGGGGAAAAGGAAAATGGTTCACCGGTATTGCCGCTTACAGCAGAAGCGATGCTTGTAGCTCAGGTGGATGACTCCTCTGCGAAGCTAAGGATGATGGCCAAAGGCCTTAAAGAGCCGGCGACCGAGACTGGGATGACGCAATATAATCGTTGGTTGCAGAGGTGGCTTTGGGCAGATAGCCAGCTGCGGTCTCCTGTCCCAGCTGAGTAATAGAAGCTAGCTGGATAATGGCAAATTAACCCCAATATTCGTGTTCACTGTGAATTAACTTCGGTGTTGTCCCTGTCCTATTCAAATTTCGGCACAAAACATTAACGGTGCCAGGCTTAGGTGGATGCTTGATTTGTCACCCTGAAAACAGCTGTTTAAGCTTGTCCATTTATTTCCAACATAAAGTTATCCCGCATGTTTAGACTGGTCTTTTGTAATATAGCACTTTGTTCGTAATCTGATCGGCGACTACCTGGTTACAAATAGCTTGCCTGCTTTGGCAGATTGCTGCAAGATCGTGTTGGAGAGACTGAGCCGGGGCAACCAATATAAATCTCAGGAATTTTTCGCTTAAGTAGTTGACACGGATATCAAATCTGATTATTATGGTGACAGGTGGAAAAAAGTGGTGATAGCGAAATATAAAAAGATTGCACTTTTAACTATTTTGCTCGACGGTCAGTAATCTGGCCAAATAAACTCCACTGCCAGTACGCAATAGTAAGGCGAACTATTTCTACCAACAATGCTAATCGGTGAGTACTCTAGCCCCTTGGGCGAGAAAAATAGGATTGCTCTGCCCAAACGGTTAAGAGATACGCTAGGAGAAGAGCTGATCATAACTAGAGGTTATGAGAGATGCTTGATCTTAGTAGATGAGCCACGCTGGGAATCTTTGATCTCGGAGATCGGAAGATACCCGCTGCTTAGCTTGTCGCTACGCGATACAAAGCGGTTCCTGTTAGGAGGGGCGTTCCGGGTAAATGCAGATAAACAAGGTAGGTTTGTCATCCCGGAAGGTCTGATAAGCTATGCACGCATTGAGTTAAATGTAACTATGATTGGGGTGGGGGAATGGGCAGAAATATGGGATAGCGAAGTGTGGAAATTGAAACTAGATCAATTGGCAAATAAATCTGCAGACATTGCAGAGCGACTATCTCAAGTTTCTGCCACATGACAAAACATATATCGATCTTTAAAAAAGAAGTGCTGGCAAATTTGCGTGTTCAGCAATCGGGTGCATATGCAGATCTCACCCTGGGAGGTGGAGGTCATGCTGCCGCCATATGGCAACAGTTATCCAAAGGAACGCTGATTGTGTGTGATATTGATCTTCAGGCAATAAATGGATTCCTTACCAGTATTGGCATGCCCCATCAGAAGCAAACACAAGCAAACCAAGAATATATTCAGGGTGAAAAACGTCTGGTAGCTGCAAATGTGGCATTTGACAGAGTGGCTAAGATATTGAAGGAATCGAATATCCCTACACTTCAAGGTGCGGTTGCAGACTTGGGGTGGTCAACAGATCAACTGGACACTGTGCCTGGACTTTCGTATAGGGGGGATAGCCCTCTGGATATGCGGATGCGTGCCGACTTGCAGGTTACAGCAGCAGATTTACTAAATGGGTTGTACAGAGGTGAGCTTGAACTCTTGTTTGACAAAAACGCAGACATACGAGGCAGGCAGCAACAACTTCTGATAGAAAAGATCATTGATTTCAGGAAGCAACAGCCATTTACAAGCACTTCACAACTTACAGAAATTTGCGAGCAGGTTTTCATCCTTGCCTCTCAAAGTGGTATGCGTGCACAAAATTTCTGTGCCAGGGTATTTCAGGCGTTACGGATTGCAGTGAACAACGAACTGTCTACATTACAATCCATGTTAAATAGTATCTGGGATACCCTGGACACAGGAGGCACACTCCAGGTGATCACTTTCCATTCTGGAGAGTATAAAGAGCTGGAGAGTTTCATCAAGAACAGAGTGGCAGAGATGAGTGCCAAGCAGATTTACTCGACGGGTTACGCTTTGCCTAGCGTAGAAGAAGTGCGTTTAAATCTGAGCGCTAGAAGTGCTCGTTTGTATGCAGTAGTGAAACTGTGAGCAGGCGATTATTACTAGGCTGGGGTATCGAGGTCGTGACGGTGATTGCTTAAGTTTGAAGAAAATTATAGTTGTGCATGGGCTGATAAGAAAAACGATATTCTCTGCACATAAATTATGAAAAAATTATTAAAAATCATTACTCATAATCCGCTAGTTCATGGTAGCTTGCAGCAGAGGTTAATTGGGACTGTACTTTTGCTAGTGGGTATCTTTGTCCTCGTCCAATTTACTATATTGGCAACATTGGGGACCAAAGGAGCAGAAATTGCCGGTATTCGTAAAGAAATGAATGATTTACGTCTGCAAAATGAGCAGATCCGAGCAGAAATTGATAAAGCAAAGACCCTGGCGCAAATAGAAACAGACATCTACGACAACTATAATATCTCTCGATCTGATGTCACAAAAATTTATGCTTCCAGCAATGATCAACAACCCAGCTTAGGGTACTCCCAGTAACGCTTATGGGTCAAAGTAATTCAGCGACAGCACAGGCATCTCGCCATAAACTTCGCCTAATATATGGGATCATGTTTGCAGTATCGGTTCTACTGGTAATGTTTTCATGGAGATGGCAGGTCATCGATGCTGCGAAATTCCAAGCTGAAGCTACAGGGAGGTCAACAGAGGCCGTTATCCCAGCTTTGCGAGGTTCAATCTATGCAAAGGATGGAACTACATTGGCCTACTCAGAGCCCCGGTATGACGGTTATATCTGGTTGCCAGAGCTAGAATTTCGTGAACAAAAGGGATTGCAAACTAGAGATCAATTACTTGAAGGCTTGGCACCGATATTGGACACCACTCCAGAGGCACTAGGAAATAAAATACTAGGTATGTCCGAGGCCGGGTTGGCTTGGATCAAAATAGGAGATGGTATCACGCTTGATCAGCGCAACCAAATAATAGGGTTGTCTGATGTAGAAGATGGAAGTGATGCTTCTATCACTGGCTATGATTTTGTGCAGACATCAAAACGGATTTACCCGGAGGGGCAGTTGGCTTCTCAGATATTGGGGCTCACAAATTCACCAGAGCCTGGTAAAACCATAGGTCAAGGCGGTTTGGAGGGCGAATGGGATGGTAACCTAGAACCAATCTCTGGTTATATCGGCGGAGAGCGAGATGCAAAGGGTAATGCTATCGGCATATCTACAGAAAAGACAATAGAAGCAATTCGTGGTGATGCTATCTACACATCCATAGACAAGCACCTACAGAAAATTGTAGAGGACAATCTCAAGTGGGCAGTAGAGCAATTTGCAGCTTCCTCTGGATCGGTAGTGATTATGGACCCGCATAGTGGTGAGGTCATGGCGATGGCAAATTTCCCTACCTACGACCCAAATTTGCGAGACAATCCAGACCCAAATGTATATGGCAATAAAGGTATATCAGAGCCCTATGAGATAGGGTCAGTGGGTAAGATCTTCACATTAGCTGCTGCACTTGATTCTGGTGCGGTGACCCCCGATACTGTAGTAATTCAAGGACACAATGGCTGCGAGCGCATCCATGACGATTTGGAGCCTGTTTGTACCCATGACAAATTGCCCCAGCCCCCACTTCCGATTAAGGAAGCATTTGCTCTCTCTGATAATATATATTTTCTGCACACAGCACAGTTAATGGAGCCGGAAGCGTTCTATGACTATCTGGTAAAGTTTGGCATTGGCAAGCCCACTGGGATTGATCTAAAAGGAGAGTCGTTTGGTTATCTCAAAGATCCCCAGCGATGGAATATCGCAGATATTGCTGCCTACTCATATGGGCACTCATATCAAGTTAACCTTTTGCAAGCCACATCTGCGGTAGCTGCAGTCGCAAATGGTGGAGTTTTAATGCAGCCACATGTTGTAACAAAGGTAGAAAGAGCCAATGGCGAAAGCATAATATTTGAGCCGAGGGCGATTGATCGGGTAATTAAACAAGAAACCAGTTTGATAATGGATGAGATGATGCATACGATTTATCAGAACAATATTTTCTGGTGGGAGGGTCACTATGCAGATCTAAAACAGTATAAGGTGGCTCTCAAGTCTGGAACTGCATTAATTCCCTATAAAGATCGACTTGGTTATTCTGCTGATATCAATGCTACTTATGCTGGATATGATGCATCGCCAGACAGAACCTTTGCGATGCTTGTACGATTGGAGCGTCCACAAGGATCATTGGCCTCTACAAATGCCAGGGTTTTGTGGTTAGAGATTTTCCGAGATATTAAAGATTACTTGGGAATAAAACCTACCTAGAAAACCTTGCCAGCAGGCGTAAACGGCGTTTTTGCTGGACAAAATATATCTCCTGTATTAAACTGATTATATAGCTGTTATGCTTGCACCATGTCTGCTATTATGCCTTTACGCTGGCGAAATATTTCGCCCACAAGACCTGCCGCACAATTCAGTCTGCCGGCAGCAAATCACTTTGAACAGATCTCGCTGGAGGATCTGAAGGCCTACAGAATTATTCTCACTTTTATACCCGGTATTTGGGCACCTTGGAGTAGGAAGCTACTGAGTGAGATGGATGAACTGGTCACAGAGTTGTTGCCAGGATATGAACTTATCGCAATTGCAGCACAGCAGTTGCAGCAGCTCAGGGAGTATGCGGTTGCTGAAGGTCTCAAACTAACTCTGCTAAGTGATGAGTATGGGGTGATCAGTAAGCGATATGGAGTATTAGATGAAAGCGTAACCCAGCCACTGGGGATCTCAAAGCCATCCATATATATTCTCAATTCTAGAAAGCGAATAATGACAGTTTTTGTGGGCAGACATTTGATGGACAGGCCTACAAAGGAAGAAATCTTTCACCATGTGATGCAGGAATATGAAGATGAGCAAAAAAAGGCACCTAGAATAAGACTGTTAACTCGCATTGCCTATGCAAGCTCTTAAATCTTGGATTATATCCAAATTGGCACCTGACTATGATTTTCTGCGAAGTCGCAATGCTCAACTAGAACAGTATGCGGAGCTTTTCCCTAGATATGTAGATAAACAAGTGGTAGATATTCAGTGCAATAATGAAATCACTACTGATGGTGAAGTGCGCGATATTTGTGTGATGTTTACAGATGTGCGTGGTTTTACGAAATTCTCACAGCAAGTGAGTTTGGCGGAAGCAAAGAGCTTTTTGAATAACTTTTACGATATAGTTGTTTACCATACTCAAGCGCATGGCGGCATAATTGATAAGTTTATGGGTGACGGCACTATGTCTATATTTGGGGCCATCGACCCGCGTTCACAAACATATGTACAGGATTGTATTCTTGCTGGTATAGATATACTTCATGATTTCAGACAAATGACCATGCAGAAGAGCGAGCCGTCTTTATTCCTAGGTGTAGGTGTGGCTCAAGGACCCGCAATAGTGGGAACATTTGGCAACGGAGAATTTGTCAATTTCACTGCCATAGGGCACACTGTGAATCTGGCAGCGAGAGTGCAGAGTAAAGTCACAGATAACAGTATTTTTGTGACGAAAGAAGTATCTCAATTTTTGGCGCCACATGAATATCGTTCACGGGGCAGGTTTGAGCTCAAGAATGTTCTCTCAAAAGTAGAGCTATTTCAAATTACTGCTTGACTTGATAAACGATTCAGGACTAAACTGATTGCGAACAGGGTAGATATTACCCGCTGATTCTGCCAATTTTTTTGGTGGAGGAGGCATTGGGGAAAGCCTATTTGGAATAGGTCAGAATACAAAGTTCTGGAGGTGAGAATCCTCTGCTGTGCCGCAGCCGTGAGCGCTATAAGCGTTAAGCCGGAATGCCAATTGTTCCATCAAGCCATGCATGATGGCACCCACGAGTATGGGTATTATGTTTCAGAGCATCAAGTGCATACTCCCTTGATGTAGCAGGAGCAATTTGTCACAGACTAATCAGCATCCAGAAAAGTTAGGTTTAAGCAGCTTAGACTGGTTAATAAAAAGCGAGTCTTTTTCCGCTGGCTTCCTGGAGGAGCATGAATTTCTCACACAAGGGTATAGTACCCAAGCAATACTTAAGGATTTGCTAGAGCTGCAAATAAAGCTGTTACGTAAGTACACCCAGTCGGACACTGAACTACTATGGTTTCTGAGTAATTGGGATGATCTGGTAACCGCATACTTCAATAGAAACATACCTGCAGACCCTTCTACGAGTCGAATTGTAGCTGCTGTGTGTGATCAACTCTATGGCTATCTATATACAAACTTGAGCACGCACTTGGGAGAAGTGATGGTAGGAGACATAGATTTGGCTCAAAGCAAAAATACTTTTGCAGAAATTGCCCAGTCCCATCCTCAGACAATAAGACTAATTGGCGAGTATGGTCTGCGGCAGAGAATTTTTGACTTTCATATGGATGCCGAGACACTTTCCAGGTTGTTAGCTTCTGTCCAGGGTGTACTAGGAATAAGCGTAAATGAACGTGAACATGTGGAAGCGCAGAACTTACGGATAATGCATAAATTGTTTGCACTAGGTGTGCAGAGGTTAGATAACGTTAACCCAGACTTGAGCTTACGAAATAAAGCTTTCACCTTGCTGGAAGTGAGCCCGCCTGCCTACAGCTTCCAAACAGAGCTGATGGTTCGGTTTCATTATTTAAGCAGCTCTGGATGGCACACAACACAACTCTCTTTGCCTGTAGTTCCAAACATGGATAAGCTTGAAGAGGCACTCTCCCAAATCGGGAAGAGACTTCCTGCTAGAAAGCGCTGGCAGGAGAGTGGCAACGAGATGCTTTCTAGGATGCTTGTATTTAAAGAACAGAATCTCGATGCAGTAATAGAGAGGTTTTTTACTGCTTATGCTGGGGCAGGAGGTTTATCGTTGAACAGGGAAGATTTGCAGCAGAATGATTCTCTCATTCGCGACAATCTGCAGTCTGTGATGCAGTTGGTCAACTCTTTACTAGTAAGATTAATATCAAGCAGTGTTCTATCACAAACCGATGTCACGGAAATGACAGAACTGGCAAAAATTTATAACCAGGTAATTGATGCTGCAGTAATAAGTGTGAAGCCGCAGGATGAACTTGAAAAGGTGGGAATAGATCCTGAAAAAACAGAAGAAATTCGCAACCCTAAGCTAGTTGTCGCAGCTACTAATGGTGTGCTGCATCAACATTTGGGAGGAATTATTCCAGCTGGTCGCAGTTTACCTGTAGAGACAAACAGCGCTTGCTCGCGCACAAATAGAAATTATAATGGTGGCGATTTGGTAGCCACTTCTGAGAGTACCACTAACCCTTTGCCCCAGGCAATCGTATTTACAGGAAACAAAGGCCCAGAAACAGTTAACTGGCGAAATGTTAATAACGCAGTAGTATTGGAAAGGTGTCCGGTTTGCGGCTTGCCCGATCTAAATCCTTGTGCAAAAGTGTGCAGTGGTTGTGGATATAATGTAAGTACTATTTACAAAGCATATAAATCCAATTCGCTAGCAAGGCTACAAGAAGCACATTCTCAGCGACATCCGGGCAATACCACATCAGCTACGGAAAACTTATCTCCTGCACCACCACTGCCGCGTTATCACAAACCACAATGGGTGTTCCTGCTTACGCTCGTTTTTCCTTTCTTAAACTGGGAAGACACACACGCTGTAGAGAGTTGACAAAGGGAGGGTCGATGCGATATATTATTAGCACACTCGAGTGTAGAG
>CAZGHV010000031.1:0-7655 GCA_964525705.1 uncultured Candidatus Saccharibacteria bacterium
ACTTGTATCACAGGCATGATTCTAGCATTTGAATGCAAGGTTGTCTGCTTTTTTTACGTTACATCACTAGGCTTCACATAGTTGCCAATAGTCATTAGTCTTTGATATTGCTAGCACGGTTTTTCAATTTGCATTATCTTCGTTTATGTATAAAAATAGATAAATGTTGCAACTTTTTGCACCAAAGTAACCACATACAGGTAATGCATAGAGAAATAGATTTGGAGAATTTGGTGCTATTTGCAGTATCAATTTCTGCTTGTTTAGGCTTTTTACAGATCATTATTGGCAAGCAATGTTTATTCAAGGATATTTTTTGCAAACATAAATTATATATAGCTTAATTATGGTAGGTACACTTGACCCGGAGCAGGCATTCCGTGACTATGCCTCCATGATTTATCGCTACGCTCGGTTCAAACTGCACGATGCGGAAGCTGCAGATGACGTGGTCGGGGAGACATTTATGAGGTTACTGAAAAAAGATAACAAATCTGTGAAAAACCCCAAGCTTTGGTTGATCGGGATTGCCCGCAATGTGATTTATGAAAGATATAAGCAAATGAATAACATACAAAGTGACATCAATGATCAAGAGCTGGAAAATGCAAGTGATTTGAATGAAACGGAGGATGCTGAGATTAAGCTAAGCGTAGAGCAATCCTTGGGACATCTAGAATCACAAACTAGAGAAATAATTTTGCTCAAGGTATGGGAAGAATTAAAGTTTGACCAGATTGCCAGAGTAATAGATTTAAACATAAACACAGTTAAAGCAAAATACTATCGTGGCATTGAGCAGTTACGACAGCAAGGGCTATCGGGGAAGAAGCTACATTCCTTTTCTGTACCTGCGCTAGTGTCCATATTGCTTCAAATTAAGAACGATGAAATTTACCAAATACCTTCACAGCTTCTTACCCGGGTGCGAGCTGAGATAGGTGAAAATTTACCTTTATTTTTTATTCAAAACCCAATGAAAATTAATTTCAATTGGAAACAGTGGCCGAAACGTACGCAGCTGATTGCGGCAGGCGTATTATTGGCCATAAGCCTTTGCATTGTGGTGGGTATACTAGTGGTTGCGATACTCACAAATAGTAAAGACCCTTTGGGAGAAGGCGATGCTGTGATAACTACTTCTGAGGAGACAAAAGTTTCGGTTACGGTGTCTTCTTCCCAGCCTGTCTACAGAAATGTCTTAATAAATTATTACGATACCACAGGACCTACAGATGTAATGGTAAACGAGAAAGGTGAGCTGGTATCTCTACCTGCTGGAGACATTCAAGGCGTGAAGTGGTACAAGCAGGGCGTATTGCAATATTATCGCTGTGCAAACGGGGAGACAGTTTGTGGCGTGTATACTTATGAATTAAAGACGGGTAAAGAGGATCTGGTAGGTAACATTACTGTAGTAGCGAATAACGACGAGCAAGGAGTAACTAGCTATATCAGTCCAAACGGGGAAATATATACTTATGCATATAACTGGCTATCAGCTCCTAGGTATGTTGCCAGCAAGTGGGTGAATGGTCAAGAACAAGTAATTAAGACTTGGGAGTCTGGGGAGGCAAGAGAGCCAACAGATGATGACATATCAGACGTATTTTTCTCTGAGTCTGGAAAATACATGGCAATTGTCGATACAGTTGGAATTAAATATGCAAGTGATTATGCCAGTGGTGAGGTGCTTACTGTCTATGACAGATCTGGTAACCAGGTCTACATGCTCACATCAAAGGAAATCCAGGGAGGTTTCAACTTTGGCTTTATCGGCTTTGAGGGTGATAGCAGCCTACTGTTTAAGACAAATTATTCTGTCGGGAACCCTCCAAATATGACATTGGGCATGAAAGTTAATCGCCTTGACCTGGAAACTTTCAACACCACCTTAGTATTTGATGCAGAGAGGTTAAGTGGTCTAACTTTATCACCAGATGGGACAAAGCTAGTGGGTTACATGGTAAGTACACAATTTGATCAAAACGGCGAGGCGATGGTTTCTATATATACAAGAGTGATCGATTCGCAGACAGGGAATGCAATTGTAACCATCCCCAATATGGTAGAGCCACATTGGCTGGATAATGTTACTCTGGTAGCAGAAAGGGTAGAGGCAATTATCGGACCAGCCGAATATGGCGCTCGCACGGAAAAAGCAATCAGCGTGATTGATATCCGGGATCTCGCAAGCCCAGTGAGTAGTGACATCTGGTTGTTGCCAGGTGATGCGACATCGAAGTATTTCTTCAGTCAAATGGAGCCAGCAGAGTAGTGGCAAGTTGAAAAAATAAACATTTGCCGCAGCCCCGACTTTTGTCGGGGCTGCGGCATAAATCGCTGTCGCTGTTCTGCAAACTCTCACTTTGCTAGTGTCTGCAACAATGTGCTAGGATGATTTAATGGGATCAAGCCACGTATTTCAAATATCCAAACTAATTGAGCTAATAATGCTCACAAACCCTCAGTCTGTTTTGGATATAGGTACCGGGTTTGGCAAGTATGGCTTTCTGACACGTGAATATTTGGATAGTAACTATTTCTTAGATAGAGACATGTCGCGAGTGCGGATAGATGGCATAGAAGGATATGCGCAATATATAAACTCTGTGCACAAGTATGTGTATAATGAAATCCACAGTGGGGACGCAGCAAAAATAATTCCAGAACTTAGCACAAAATATGACTTAGTTTTGCTTTTGGATGTATTGGAGCATTTACAGCCAAACGTAGGGAAAGACTTGATTTCCCATATTGTGGAGCAGCACGGGGCAATAGTTGTCTCCACCCCCAAATATGTGGGCCGTCAGCATGATGAAAATAATTCATTACAAGAACATGTGAGCCAATGGTCACGGACGCAGTTGAAATCTTTTGGGCATAGTTTATTTATCCCAGACAGTATTAGTCATATCGTATTGATTTCTCGTGATCGTGAGCTGGTTCAAAGAGTGGATAGCCAGTTACAGAAACGTAGGTTACGTCACCTGCTAGCTGGGTTCCCAGGTGTGAACTGGATATATCGTCGTTTTTTTTGGAAAGAGAGTATTTTGTAGGAAATTTAAGCTAGGAGATCATGGCTACCGGTTCTATGGCGAAAGAGCAGTGTGTAATTCATACCCGTGATCACAATTCTCCCAGAGTAATGAAATCCAGGTTAATGCTTTTGTTCCAGGCTGATCGGATACTGGGGTGGATATATTCGCAAAAAAATGGAAGTGATCTCGTTGTCAATCCAAATGTTTCATATTTGATGCTTCCATTCCCTTCAGCCGTTAGGTGCTATGTGCCCCATGTATTTGGTTAGCCGCTCTCACCCAATGTTGAAGGCTCTAGACTTTGTCCTACAATCCGGGATACGATTTTTTCAACCTCACTTAGGGAATTTGTTCTCACCAATTGTGAGCGTATCTCGCTGGCTGCTTCTATGCCCGAAACGTACCAGGCCATGTGTTTCCGCAGCTGAGGAAAAGCTCTCTCTCCTTTGATTTCGGTGTGCAGACGTGCATGATATAAGAGAGTATCCAGTCTTTCAGACAAACTTGGTGTGAATTCTGAGCGAAGGGATTCCCCAGACATAATCGTATTCTTTACTTCTTCAAGTTTGGAGAAGATCCAGGGGTTCCCATAAGTTGCTCTGCCAATGAGTACTCCTTTTGCCTTTGTGTTCTCTAATATTTTCTTTACATCAGCATAATTATGCACATCGCCGTTTGCTAGTACCGGTATGTGTGGGACTGCGTCTACAGCAGATGCAATGGCTTCCCAGTCTGCCTTGCCAGTGTACATTTGTTTCAATGTCCGCCCATGTACAGTGATCCAGCTAGGAGCAGTCTCTGCCAGCTGCCGGATCCAGTCAGTAATTATGACAGAGTCATAACCTATGCGAGTTTTGATCGATACTGGCACAGACCTCCTCTCATCTCCAAAAGGGAATCGCTTGAATAAATCGGCAGATAATTGCATCCGCCGGGTGATCATCTCTTGCATTCTGGTGACTATTTCTGGTTCAATCCCAGTAATCTCCCCTGTTGATACCCAGTCTTCTACGCCTTTCTTAGTGGCAGTGACTATTGACTGGGCAAGCTTTGGAGTTTTAATTAAACCGGCCCCTGCACCACGCTCGGCTACGTTTTTTGCAGGGCAGCCCATATTGATATCAACGCCATCAAATCCTAGCTCACATACGATCTTGGCGGCATGGTAAAAATATTCTGGCTCAGAGCCAAATAGTTGTGCATGCACTGGGCGTTCAATATCGGAGAAGATAAAGTCCTGCCACAAACGCTCACTGCCTCTACAAGCTCCCACCACGTTCACAAACTCTGTGAAAGTTATGTCTGGCTTGGCTATATAGTTAGTTATATAACGGAACGGCGCGTCGGTCACACCGTCCATAGGTGCCAATCCGATAATTGGCTGAGAATAATTGTCAAACATAGGAGATTATACTGTAAGCATTTATTTGGATCTATCATTAAACCCTGCTGCCGCAGTTGCAAGATGAAGAATAGTTATTAATCAAGGTTGGCAAAGCCAGTTCAAGCTCAAAAAAGATAAGACGACTTTTAGTTCGATGCTGGTAAGTTCTGTATGTACAGATTTGGAGAAATATCTATAATCTATGTAGAGGTACGTTTACAATCCAATCTTTTTGTTTAGAAACGAAAAATGATATTATTCTTTGGGATCGCTCGCCTGCTAAATGCTTTTTGATAAAGCTGAAGTAAATAGGAGAGTTCTAATATTAGTGATTAGGTCAAAAGATTAACAGTTATGGCTACTTCAGCAGTTCAGGTACACAATTTCTCCAAAAGCTTTGGAGGGCGGGAGGTTATTCATGACCTTAGTTTTGAGGTCTCACCAGGCGAGATCTTTGCCTTCTTGGGGGCAAACGGTTCAGGTAAAACTACTACTTTGAGGGCTTTACTAGGAATATATCAGCCTGACTCTGGAGAACTTTTGCTAAATGGCTCACGTTATACCCCACAGAGTTCAAACATTTTGGGCTACCTGCCAGAAGAAAGAGGGTTATACACAGAGTCCAAGGTGCTGGAATTAATGATTTACTTTGGACAGATCAAAGGAATGGATTATATGTCGGCTAGCAAGGCTGCAACTGCATATTTGCGCCGGGTAGGTCTAGAAGATAAGGCGAAATCAAAAATAAAACTGCTTTCTTCTGGTCAGCAGCAAAAAGTGCAACTGGGGATAACTGTGATAAATCGTCCGCAACTATTAATACTTGATGAGCCTACAAAAGGGCTTGATCCTGTGAACAGGATCTTACTTCTAGAAGTTCTTGGAGAGCTAAATAACTCTGGCAGTACAATTCTTTTCAGCACACATCAAATGGATGAGGTGGAAAAGATTGCGCATAGATTGGTGATGATTAAAGACGGAAGTAGAAGACTTTATGGAAGTCTGGAAGAAGTTAAGGCGGAATTTGGAGCAAATCGTCTTCAGGTTGCTTTCTCGGGTAGGCTGCCTGCTGGAGACAAAGTCTTTCAGGTAATTGAAAAATCTACAGGGTATGCAGAACTCGCACCTTTGGCAGATAAGACACCCGCTCAGGTGCTTAAGTATCTAGTAGAGAAGGGATTGAACATCAATCGTTTTGAAGTTGCTACCCCTTCGCTTAACGAAATATTTGTCAAGATTTCAAAATGATACGCAATTTAATGTTAGTGGCAAAACGTGAATATGTAAAGATGGTACGCCGTCCCACGTTCTGGATTGCGACTTTGGCTTTCCCTTTGTTGGTCATTGCCATGAGTTTGATTTCTGGTTTGTCTGCACAGAGTTTTGAAGACCAAATCAAGCGCCAAGCGCAATCAGCCGAGGCAATATATGTTGTAGATAGAGCTCAGATAGTCTCTCCCAACCTTGTTACACCTCCCCTCCTCATCACAAGTGATGAGGAGGCAGCTATAGCAAAGCTAGTTGCTGGCGAAGCTACTGCGGTCATTGTCTATCCTGAAGATCTGCTGGAAAAGAGAGAAGTGCAGCTATTTGTGGAGGATCAAGGATTGCTTGCGGGAACAGGTTTTGAAGATATGGCACGTAGCTTAATTAATCAAAGCATTTTGTTGCAGTTAGACAATCCAAAACTGATTGAAATCTTCAATTCCGGTATACAAGCAAAGACGACCACTTACAAAGATGGTCAGGAGATATCTCGTGGCTGGGAGTCATTTATAGTACCAGGTGTCGGCGTGGCCATATACTTTGTGCTCATAACATTTGCTTCTGGATATCTGCTACTGAGTGTTTCCGAGGAGAAGGAAAATAGGATGATTGAAACTATTCTTTCAATTGTTACTCCTCGAGAACTGGTGTGGGGAAAAATAGTTGGGCAGCTGGGCATTATTCTCACTCAGCTACTATTGCTAATCTCACTTGCTTTGGGTGGACTGCTAGTGTTTGGTAGTAACATTAACTTGGATTTGTCTCAAGTTGCCATTACACCGGGTCAAGTGTTGGCAAGCATATTTTTTATAGTCACAGGGTTTTTAATTAATGCCAATATAATGGTGGGAGTAGGATCTGCTATGCCCAGCTACCGTGATGCACAAAGTCTATCTTCTGTATTCATATTTGCATCGTTGATACCCATCTATTTGGCTTCTACTATAGTTGCAGAGCCTTCTGGAACTTTAGCAATAATCTTTAGTTATTTCCCCTTTACGTCTCCACTCATTTTGCTGTTCCGAAGTGCTCTGGGAGAGCTTTATGGGGTAGAGGCTATTTTAGGACCCATAGCTGTTCTGATTTATGTAGCAATAAGTTTTGTATTAGCATTTAAGTTGTTCGAAATAGGGGCATTGGAATACCGGCAGCGAATTAATTTGTCCACTCTGTTTTTGGGCAAGAAAAGAAGACAGAAGCATCTTCGTGGCGACAATTAATATAGGCTAAATTGCTCTATTAAACTAGTTATTTCTCAATAATATGGGTGAATAAAGTTGAATCTCGTTTGAGCTTGTGATTGCTTTGTGAGAATAGATATCAACTGCTTCTGCAAACTAGGCCTGAGACTTGCAATAGTTCTACTGCTTCACTACCAGTTCACGCACCAGAGGATAACATATAGACAATTATTTATTATGAATTATTGCCTATGTAATGCCCGACAACTAAAAAATTCGTATATTATATTTTAACATTTTTCTTTATGAATAACAAAAAAAGATTGATTGCTGCAGCAGTGGCTGCTTCGGTAATTACGATTACGGCTGGTGTGGCTGGTGCTGGTGCTGTGTTGGCACAAACAGCAACTAGCGAGTATCTTCCCATAGTGGAAGAACTGGCTAGCACATTCTCGCTTGACCCAGCTGCGGTACAACAGGTATTTGAGGATCATCGAGATCAAATGCTGTCCGATAGATTGGACGAACTGGTGGCAGATGGAGAAATAACTTCAGAACAGAAGGATCTCATTATCGCCAAACAGTCCGAAATTGAAGAGAAGAGACAAGAGATTCTAGATGCGTCTATGACTGCTATAGAGCGTAAAAATGCGCTCACCGAGCTTAACCAGGAGGTAATTGCTTGGGCGGAAGAGCAGGGTATCGATGGCTCAGTTTTCCGTATGATTGGCAGGGGTGAGCACCGAGGTAGAATGCACGCAGAAGGTATGATGTAGTGAATTT
>CAZGHV010000031.1:7665-7974 GCA_964525705.1 uncultured Candidatus Saccharibacteria bacterium
CGCCGGGGCATGATGGTAAGCCCAAACAAGTCAGTGCAAGTGCACAAGGAACAGCTAGATATACATTACTCACTATGTATTAGTGCTGTTTTGTAATGTTTCCGCTGTTATAATTCGAGTATGAGAATATTATTAGTAGAAGATGAGCCCAGCATCTCTTTACCGCTCATAAAGGCTCTGCAAAGGGCAAAATATGCGGTGGACATGGCAAATGATGGTGTGCAAGGTGCGAAGCTGGCGATTACAAATGAATAGGACTGCATCTTGCTGGATTTGAACTTGCCAGGAAAAGATGGCATACAGATCGCT
>CAZGHV010000032.1:0-7861 GCA_964525705.1 uncultured Candidatus Saccharibacteria bacterium
GTTCAAATACCACTTATATGCATAACCTGTAGGATTCCTAGTCACTGTGACATAAAGCCAATTGTTATTCTGCATAACGCTACTAGTAGGGTAACTTGTGTAGGGAGTGGAATCCCCACCATTACTACCTATAAACCAATTAATTATGCCCGAAGGTTCAATGGTCATAGTTCCCCATCCTCCATAGGAATGATTAAATGGATTCTGTCTAGAAGGAGTGGAAAAATTTGTAGCATTAAGCCAAAATGAGATTGTCGTTGCAGAAGTTAGCAGTGGAGATCCCAGGTTTCCTAGGCCAATCCCAGTGCTTGATGTAAAAGTTGCTGATGTAGACACACTACCCCCACTGCCAAAAACAACTCCGCTAGTTGGGGTGCCAGCAGTATTTCCGGTACTATCTTTCACAGAACCAGCTCCAGTAGTCCCTACAGGCTCCGCTAAGTGATAAACTAAGGAATAGTCATTTGGATTCCAGACTGAAGTTGCTGACTGTGCATCTTCTGCTATAGGATTCCCATAGTATAAATAAATACTATCTGAAGTAGATTCAGAATCAATTTGAGGCACCAATACCCACACATAGGAAACACCGGCTTCATTCCAAGTTTCAATCTCATATGGAAGGGGTGCTTGTCCATCGGCATCAGTAAATCGAATATCTTGACCAGCATCTCCGGTTTGACTGTAATCAATATTCACTCCGTTTTCCAACTTTATCAACACTGGGAAATTCAACAAATTTTCCGGAGTTGTATGCAGTGTAGCGTTGTTGTTATTAAAACTTATTTTTCTTCTGTAACCCCAGCTAACATTGAACCAGCCTGGCTTTATGCTTAGCGTAGCATCACCATTTCCATCAACTGTGATATTTGTAGCAGACTCATAGGTATCCACAGTTCCAGTCACTACCCCTGGAGCAGCTCCTCCTGCCCAACTAGTCTGCACCCAGCTCACAGAGGCTGCAAAAGAAGTGGGAAAAGCCCCACCAACTACAAACACAACACCTAGTAGCAGCCCTACTGACAAGTAACCTAATAGAAATGTATCTAGCTTCCATATTGGAATAAAGATTTTTTTATTTGTTCCTACTGCGAATATTTTTTTCACGTACCTATAAACCCAAATATTTGAAGTAAGTTACTTATGACCAAATCAAATGCTGAATCTGAACTTTTGGCAGTTATTGTCACAGTGTCCGTAGATACGCCTTCGTTCCCAGCACTATCTCTGCTTAGGGCACGCAAGTGGTAAACTTGGGATGGCGACAAGTTTGATATTACAACTAAGTGGTTGTATGTCAGATTTGTGTCTTGCTGAGTCCGCTGAGTATACTCCCCTACACTACCAAGTCCAAATTCCACCTGTGCTGAAGCCGGCTCGTCTGTATCCCATGTAATAATCAACTGTGCAGAACGTTCTCCAGACTGAGCGCTAGAAACTATCGTTGTCTCCACGGATAAGTTCTCAGTCACAGGTGGCCTACTATCTGTGGCTGTGGTGAATGTATACACGCTCGATGCACCTTCATTCCCCAATTTATCTAGGCCTTTCACCACCAATAAGTACCTAGTATTTGCCTGTAGGTATGGTATAGAAAGCTCGTGCTTACCTACAACCAGATCCAAATCTACAACTTCACGCACCCCCAAAGGATCACCTTCTGGGTAATAGCTGAGAATCGAAGAGACCTCTGTATTAGTTTCCCAGCTCACATCTACAGTGGGCTGAGCCGCACCCTTCTGCTCTTGGACCTCAACATTATATATCCTAGGTCTAGGTAGAGTTGTGAAATCAAGCGAAGTGCCTTCATACTCAAAGCCTTCGGTATCTACCGGATTAATTTTATAGAAATATTTTGTGCTATCAGTTAGGCCATCAATTACGATTGTATAAGCACTCTCCAATGGGGAAGTTTGTATTTCCTGAAGCCCCCCTAATGATCGTGTAGTCCCATAAAGTATCCTTGCCCTACTCGCCCCTGTTGATACAAACCGGATTATGGCTGTATCCAAGCTCACCCGCAGAACAGCCACATCATATACTTGCGGGGCAGGAATAGTTGCAAAAATTTTCTCTGTGCTCACACCTACGTTCCCATCCTCATCCGTCCATTTCACTCTGTAATAGTAAGTGGTTCCTGCGGTCAAATTGTTTAATTCAACTGCGTGATTTGTAACCTGGTCTGAGCTACCCACCTCAAAATCAAAATAGTTACCTGTCGATAACCCATACTCAACCCTAGAGTCAGAATTTCTGTCTGTCACCCAGCTGATTGT
The DNA here is from genome assembly GCA_964525705.1 of uncultured Candidatus Saccharibacteria bacterium. Lineage (GTDB taxonomy): Bacteria > Patescibacteriota > Dojkabacteria > J137 > JAEUSD01 > CAZGHV01. The sequence goes on from CAZGHV010000032.1 coordinate 2,277, forward strand.
TGCTCGTCTGGTTGTGATCCCTGTCTCTTCCGGTTCCACAAGTAATTTTGCTGGCTCTGTGAATTTACCGGTCGGTAACGCTCCCACTGTCGACGACGATGCTGAACAATTGTTTGCACTATCACATGCCTTTATGCAGTAGTAGTACATCTGTTGACTAAGTCCTGAATTTACATAGGATGAGTCTGTGGACGTACCTACTTGCGTAAATGCTGTCGGTTCTCCACTGCAGGATGTAGAGTTGGTACTCCGGTAAACCCTATACAGCTCAACACCTGCTCCTGTGTCCCCTGGCGGGTCCCACGTCAGTGCCAGCTTCCAGCTTGATGTTGATTTAATTGATATGTCTGCTATGTCAATGTTTGTGGGTATTCCTGGCGCTGATCCAGAGTAGCTAAATATTACCGTGCTATACGTTGCATAATTTATGTTGAATGCTTCATCTCTAGCTACTACGTACATTGTGTTTTCTCCAGGTTGCGTAGCATATGAATCCGCTGCCAGCGCTGTAACCCCTGGTGAAGTGTAATTGCATGTCGTAGCCGATGGGGTTGTATTTACTGTGTAACAGTAACTCATGTTTCCCAGCTGCCCTGTGTAGGATACCGGTGGGTCCCAGTCAAATGTATAACTATTCGTTGTATTGTTCTCTGGTGCCACTTCTAGATTTAAAACAGGGCTGGGTGCTATTGTATTTATCTTTACTACTCCAGATACATAGTTTGTGGTTACGTTCCCTAGATTGTCCCAGGTCCGAATAAATATGTAGTTGTTTCCTTCTACCAAATTTGGATAATCATTTGTAGGATCAGACGTATAACTCCCATCCCCTGCCAATAGATCTGATAAATCCTCCGTCCCTGTGTGTCCATCTCCATACCAAATCCCGGGGTTTACTATCCTGTATTGCACTCCTGCCAAGCCAGAATGTGGGTCTCCTGGTGCATCTGGTCCACTTGTAGGCCAGGTAAATGTAAAATCTTTGCTAGAGATGAAATTACCGGGTAGTGATATGAATCCTGGGTTTGTGGGGGGGGTGTATTATCAAACTTGAAGCTTACAAGTTCTCGGTACTCACTTGCCGCACCTGTCCATACATTCCCTGGTACATCTACTGCTTTTATCGAAAAGTAGTACTGTTTTCCAGAAGTCAGCACCAAGCCACCAATAGCAGAAAGATCCACGCTTGTGCCCGTTACAATGTATGGACAATATGCTTGTGCTACTCCATCATCTATCCCTGCCAATTTGCCTGCTGTAACTTTTGGGTCAAGAGAGTTTGGTGATCCTATGTTTGCTTCATCTAGTGCAATACAATATCCAAATATCCCTGTCCCACCATCATTATCTTCTCCTTCGTCCCACGTGATCTCTGGGTTTGTCTTTGTCCAACTTCCATCTAGCACTCCCACCAGTGATACATTCGTAGCATTTGTCTCTGGTGGTATTAAATCTGAGGATTCATGGACTATGCTTATCGTCTCAAAAACCGGCGTATCTGCACCAGAACGAGATAGTCCGACTTGGTATTGAATGTATCTATGACTATCCGTTACACATCCTGAAGTAGAAATATCTGTGCCACTAGATATCCCCGCACAGCTGGCCCAAGCTGAAGCATCGCTCATATCTGCAGTATTTCCACTGCGGACTTTGACAGCCACACTGCCCTCAAGACTAGTTGTAAAATTCAAAGTTCCCCAATCAGATGGGAAATGTGTATCTAGTACATTGGAAGTTAAACTTCCAGAACTCTGGTAACGCAATTCCTCAGATCCAGTAACAGACACTACAGGATCTGTAGACGCAGCTTTACGGACGAATATCCAGTCCCAAGCAGCTGCATAGTTTTGATTATACGTACCTACGTCATAACGAATACTCAATGTAACGTATTCGCCACTTATACCACCAGGGTTTACTGCTGAATACGTGCGCTCCTCACTTCCATCTTCAGCAACTCTTGAAGCATAGGCATTTGTGCCTACAACCCGCACATAGTCACGAGTCCACTTCTGTCTAGAAAATGAGCCTATGTTTGGCCAGTTAGCATTATTGCGAATATATGTAGTACCATTATGGATAAGTATCCCCCAGCCATTAGCAGAGGCAGACCAGAAACCGATACTTGTAAAGCCATTTACCGCGGATGAATTTTCATAGATTCTAGTTTCAGCTATATAGTCACCTGTGAAGCTGACCAGGGAGCGGAGATAACGACAGTTATTCCCTCCTGTGAGATTTCCCCCAGATTCCACAAAATTTGTGCCCACAGCAGAGCATATAGTTGCTTCCAGCCATTTAGTAATATTAATTGCGCCATCTGCAAAATCATCAAAAAACTCAAATACTTCATTGCCATTTTCTGTACTTGTGGCTATTGGATTGCCATAGTATATATAAACGCCGGTGTTACCTACTGGAACAAGAGGCAACTTTACCCAGATATTCGTAGATGCAGTACCACACCCTTTGGCACCAGTTTCTATCCAATACGGAACAGCTCCACCCACATCATTTGCCACTCTAATATCTGAACAGTCAGCATTAAGTTTGCCTGCAGCAATTAAAGTTTGCGTATTTATGTTGAGCGGTACTTGATAGTTAGTTAATGGTACACCAGTATTGTTTGTGATGCCAAGAGGTATTCTGTATCGCCAATTTGCATCCATCCATCCACTCAATGTCTGTAAAGATAAACTTCCAGAGACAGCTGTATTTACCGCACTTGCAGATTCATAAGTATTTACATCGCCCAGGACGACACCCGATGCGGCACCTCCGCTCCAGTCTGTTTGCGTCCAAGTAACAGGAGCCGCCTTAATCGTAGGGAATAAGCCAGTCAGTACCAAGCCTATACCGATAATTACTCCAACTCCCAAATATGCAACCGTTGCCAAGCCCAACTCCCACTCAGGGACCATTATCTCCCTGGGAGACCACAAATAACCGGATCCTAGAATACCTTTAGCTTTGCGTAATGGAAACATTTTTTATTCATACATAAGCTATCATAGTTATAAATCAATGTGAAGTGCAGTCTTTAAGATTCGAATATAGGTGATTGGAAATTCCGCCCAACTAATATATAATTGCCGAGCATACGTAATAACGTAAAGCTCAGTTTCTGCCAGAAGCGAAAACTAGTATAAAGTTATCGGGGTGTAGTTCAGTTGGCTTAGAACGCGCGCTTTGGGAGCGCGAGGTCGCAGGTTCGAGTCCTGTCACCCCGATTTCCATATAGCTTCCTACCATCAAATTTTAACTCCTCCATAATTTGTAAGGCAGGACTTGGGCTTCCATCAATGCGTTCTCTGTTTTTTACCCACCACTGCCCCCAAGTATCAACCTCCGTTATTTGAAATCATTGCAAAAAAGGTGTATAGATATTGTTGGAGAGTTATTTATCCTATGCATACTCTAGTAATATATGATTCGCTGTTTGGCAATACCGAAAAGTTAGCTCATAGCATTGCTTCGGGTATCGGGAAAAACGTTCCAGTAATGAAAGTCAATGAGGTCAATCCCGAGTCTTTACAAAATCTGGATCTGCTAGTAATTGGCTCGCCTACTCATGGAGGTTGGCCATCTGAGAAAACAAAATCCTTTATAAATAGCTTGTCGGAAGGTGTATTGCATGAATTGCGCACAGCTACTTTTGATACCAGTATTTCGGTCGAGGGACAATCCAAAGTGACAAAATTTTTTGTGAAGATGTTTGGATACGCAGCTGGCAGATTGACAGCTATGTCAAAAAAGAAAGGCGCCAGCATTGTGGCGAGCGAATCATTTTACGTTTCGGGGAAGGAAGGGCCTCTTGTAGAAGGCGAGATTTCCCGCGCAAAAAAATGGGCAGCAAGTATAGCGAATGGTAGATCTGCAGCATCATCCACTCAAACCAGCCGAGGTGTGAGTACTTCCCCCAAAGCGACTAGCGATATGGCAGAAGGGGTTGCCGGAACCATTTTCACGATCCTCTTTTTGCTATTGGTCAATCGTTTTTACAAAGATGTGCAGTTCTTGACATCTGACTTTGAGGTCATTTTGCCTCTCTATAACCTCTCATTGGTTACATCTAGCATAGCTTATCTTACTCGGATATTTTTCCATTCTCCTGTTTATAAGCAAGCGACAGATTGGTTTAGTTGTATATTCTTTGTGCTGATTGCATTGCAACTGTGGACCATATTCCCGTTTGACACATCTGTGATTGGCGACAAGGTTTTATGGGATGGAGTATTTAGATTTCTGATAGTTGTGCCTCCATTACTCACGGTTTTGGCGAATATGGTCAAGACTGCAAAGCTGGCATCACAGGCTTAAAATGCCGCTAGCAAAAATTTAAATAGAAGCCCCCAGAAGTTCTGGTCCTCAAGCTGGTTGATTTACAAAACTGCTCCAAGCAATACGGCAATATTTGTCAACCCAGATTTTGAAACTTGCTGATTCTAGCTTCTTTACCTACATGCTTCAGCTACAAATTGTACATTTTTAGCTTATAATTTATTATTTACAGAATTTATTCAATCATGGCATATTTCTCCAGTCATATTACTGCATATAGCAATGGCAATATTCAAAAATAATAAGAAGGCAAAAATATCTTTGTGTTTATACTTACTTTGGCTGCCTTAACAACATGTGTTTGGCTAACCAGTGGGAGATTGATCACAACCAGCAAAATTGACAAGATAGATGTGAATAATGATGCCAATGCAGCTGATCATTACGAAGCAGCTCTAGATTATTCAAAAGAGAATAATGGTCTTTCTTTGCTAATCTATCAAGATGGTCAGATTGTTCTTGAGAATTATCACAATGGCTATTCGGCGAAAGAGTCCCATATGCTGGCAAGCGGAACAAAGAGCTTCGCTGGGCTTCTGTTAGCTTTGCTTATTCAAGAGGGTTATATTAAAAATTTTGACGACAAAGTATCTTCCTATTTAGAAGAGTGGATAAATAGTGACAAAGAGAACATTACATTTAGAGAGCTACTGGGCTTATATAGCGGTCTAGAGGCTGGAGACAACGGAAAACTCCAGATTTTGCCACTGCAATAAATGCCGAAAAGAAATATGCTACCGGGACATTTGACTATGGTCCGGTGCCATTTCAAATAATGGGTGCCGTTGGTGATAGGATAGTCACGGCGAATACAAATTACACAGACTCACTAGTATATTTGGAGACAAAAGTGTTTCAAGAAATAAATATGAGCTACGCTCATTGGCGAAATGCACAATCAAGCAAAGACGTTAACTGGGCATCGGATGTGAAATTACTACTAGTGATTGGTTGCAGTATGGTATTTTTTTGCTAAACAAAGGGAAATATGGCAAGAAAACCGTTGTGAAAGAGAATTTGATTGCTGAAATCACTTCCCCATCGGCTACAATTCCAGAATATGGTATAAGTTTTTGGACATTTGATATATCAGTATCCCCAACAGAACGCACACCTTCGCTTACTAAACAAAGCCAAATAGAGAAATACTTGGGTTTTACCAAAGCCAATATTTCTCAGAATGTTTTTGATGTGACCCCCATAAACTGTACAGTATAATTTAGAAATTAAAGTACAGCATA
>CAZGHV010000033.1:0-7823 GCA_964525705.1 uncultured Candidatus Saccharibacteria bacterium
ATTCTAGTACGATCGCGTAACAGCTTTATGAAATCCCTGTATGCAATTGTGATAATGACATTAAGCTGATAGAGCATATTTTACATTTGGTCCAATAAATCTTCCTTTTCTTCTTGCTTAGAAATAATCTCCAAATATGAGTCCTCCAATGTAGGCACGTGTAGCTGTAGATAACTAAGTGGTGTTTTAATCCTCTGAATTAGCTTTTGTGCTTCAATAGCATTACCGGTTAATTCGACCTTATAGTATTTATCCAACGTAAAATCTATCTTGTGGCGCTGCAGCTCAGTCTCTAGAGCACTTCTATCATCACTATCAATCAATAAATATTCTTGCACCAATGTTTCTTTTATTTCCTTTGGTGTGCCATCTGCCACTATTTTCCCATCATTGATTATGCACACATGATCCGCATCTTCTGCCTCCTCAAGATAGTGTGTGGTGAGAAAAATCGTTGTTCCCCGGCTATCACGCACTTGGCGCAAATATTGCCACAAATTCTTCCGACTTGCTGGATCTAGACCTGTGGTAGGCTCATCAAGGAATAACACTTTGGGGTTATGCATGAGACTGCGAATGATTTCCAGCTTTCGCTTCATACCTCCAGAGTAGGTTCGCACTGGCTTCCACAAGTCGTCACCCAAGCCAACAACGCTCGCCAGCTCCTGAACTTGGTCACGATATTCTTTGGGCATAAGGCCAAATGTGGGCTTGAAATTGTATAGACCATACAAAACCGCATGAAATCGCATGTTCTCTTCGGCTGTAAGGTTAAGATCAATGCTAGGATTTTGGAAAATAATACCGATTTGACTACGGACTTCTGCAGCTTGTTTTTCTATATTCATACCAGCTATTTGCACGTTACCAGAGCTTTTACTTAATGTTGTCGTAAGAATTGAGATCGTAGTAGTCTTTCCTGCCCCATTTGGCCCCAGGAAAGCAAAAAACTCCCCCTCCTCTACTTGAAAAGAGACAGCATCAACGGCTGGTTTTGCTGACTTTCGATAAAGCTTCGTTAATTTTTCGACTTTTATCATTTGAAAAATTTGCAACCACATAGTTTAACCCATTTCGTGCTTTTTACTCAATCCCAGAGCATGTCTTCCATTTATGATAGTTTTGCGCTAACTTGTACTGTGAGTATTTCGCAAGTAAATGTCATTTATGCGTCCACATCGGGGAATGTGGAGCTTGTTGTGCAGAAAGCAGCAGGAGTTCTTGCTGCAGCAGGGTTCATGGCTATTTTGCAGCGAGCAGAAATCACGAAACCCGAAGATTTGGCGACATATGATTGTCTACTACTAGCTACTTCAACTTGGGATCACGGAGAGGTGAACCCGTTCTTTCAACCAGTTCTTAAGTATATTTCACAGACAGATATGAGCAAGCAAAAGGCTGCTTTTATCGGGCTTGGTGACCACAGGTATGAGCAAGTGTTTGTGAATCAAGGGATTAAGACTGTACGATATATTTTTGAAAAACAAGGTGGCATTGCAATCGGGGAAACCTTGGAAATTGATGGTGACCCCTACCCTCACTTACAGAATAAAGTAGTAGAATGGTCAAATCAGCTGGTTGAATTACTTAAGGCAGAAAGTGCTAATGAAACTAGTAATTAAGTTTGCTGGCGAGTCTGGACAAGGGATCAACTCCTTGGGGGATATTTTTGCCAAAGTGATGAAGCGTAGAGGCTTGAAGGTAATGGCATACAGAGAGTACCCTTCCCTCATTCGTGGAGGGTATGCCAGTTATCAGGTAGACATTGCCACTTCCCCAATACAAGTTCCTAGCAGAGATTGCCAGTTTTTATTTGCGTTAAGTCGAGAGGCTTTTAATCAGTATTTTTCTACGGTAGTTCCTCAGGGCCGTATTTTTCACACAGTTGCGAATTTAGAACTAACTCCAGAACAGGCAGATCTCCTATCCAAACGAGGGATTACAGTAACTCATCTGAATACCTATAAACCTGCAATGGACATAGGGAAGAACAAGTTGTTTATGAATATGGTGCTTTCTGGGTTTGTTGCAAAGTTGCTAAATCTTCCCATTCAAGCCCTAGAGAATGTGGTGAGCGAAGTTTTTGCAGATAAGCCTGATCTGCTGCAGCTTGACCTAGAATGCTTGAAAGCAGGATATGAGATGCCAGATAGTACAAATTCTGCTATTGAGCCTCTGGAAGGTGAAGGCTTCTGGTCACAATCACTACTAATGACAGGGAACGAGGCATTGGCTCTGGGAGCAATTGCTGCAGGCATGCGTGCATACTATGCCTACCCGATGACACCTTCTTCTTCCATACTTTCTTACCTTGCAGATGTGGCTCACAGCACAGGAGTCCTGGTAAAGCAAGCGGAAGATGAGATCACAGCGGCGCAAATGGCCCTGGGCAGCATGTTTATGGGAACTAGAGCCTTAGTTGCTACGTCGGGAGGAGGATTTGATTTGATGACGGAGACGGTGTCTTTAGCAGGAATGACAGAAACTCCTTTTTTGTGTGTAATTGCACAACGCCCCGGCCCAGCTACAGGTATGCCCACATGGACGGCAACAGGAGATTTGAATTTGGCTATATATAGTGGGCATGGTGAATTCCCAAGATGTGTTATAGCTGCAAGTGATGCTACAAGCTGCTTTACACTCATCCAAAAAGCCTTTGATCTGGCCGAAAAGTATCAGATCCCAGTTATACTGCTTACAGATAAACATGTAGCAGAAACAAAATTCAATATAAGCGAATTCCCAGCGACAGAGAACATTAACAGATACATCTCTACTGGTGAGCACGTAGACAGTCGTAAGTTAGAACGTTATGCTTGGTCTGAAGATGGCATTTCTTCTCGCTGGTTGCCAGGGTCTGCACAGACCACATATTTGGCAAACAGCGATGAGCACTTAGTAGATGGAACGTTAACTGAGGAGGCTACTCATGCCAAGCGCATGATGGATAAGCGCTTAGCAAAAGGCATAAAGCTGGCACAGCATCTACCGGAGCCAATACTTTATGGTAAAGAGGACAGCAAAGTGCTGTTCGTGGGCTGGGGAAGCGTAAAAGGTGCAATGTTGGATGCTTTGGATTTATATGAGCCAGGATATGCTTACTTACATTATGAGTACCTTTATCCGTTAAGGACAGAATTATTATCACAGATTGCTTCTAAATTTATACATGTAGTCGTGGTTGAACAAAATGCCACTGGGCAGTTTGAATCTCTATTAAAACAACAAATCACTCTCAACTGGGGGCCACCTTTACGGAAGTATGATGGCAGACCACTTTATGCAGAAGATGTATTTGAGTACATGCCTATTTTGGAGAGCCAGCAACCTATGCTTAATATTAGAGTAAAATAAACAATGGTCTCTGATTACAATGTCGACAATATTTGCACTTGGTGTACAAACTGTGGTAACTATGGGATTTTTGCGGCAATTAAAAGGGCACTGTCAAACAAAGGCAAAAATCCGCATGAAGTTGTTTTATGTTTCGACATTGGCTGCAATGGCAATGGGGCAGATAAAATTGATGGGTATAGGTTTCATGGGTTGCATGGTAGAGTGCTCCCCTTGGCAGCTGGGATGTGTTTAGCAAACCACAAATTACCACTGATAGCTATAGGGGGAGATGGAGGTACTTTAAGTGAAGGAATCAACCATCTGATCCATGCTGTGCGCAATAACTATAAAATGGTCTTCTTGCTCCACAATAATATGAATTATGGGCTTACAACAGGACAACCTTCTGCAACAACCCCACTGGGGCAAGCGATGAACTCCTCTCCAGATGGAACACAAGTAGAGCCACTCCATGTTTTAGAATTCTTATTACCTTTACAGCCCACTTTTTTGGCAAGGGGGTTTTCTGGCAATGTGAAACAGCTGACTGGGATTTTGGAAGCTGCAATTGACCACAATGGTTTCGCTTTTGTGGAAATTATGCAAAGTTGCCCCACATTTAACAAAGCAACTCCGCATGAGTGGTATTTACAAAGAGTATATGATGTTGCCACACAACCACAATACGATCCTCGCAACCTAGAAATGGTAAAAGATGCTATCCATGATCTTCAGAACCATATAGCAACAGGTGTATTGTACATAAGAGATGGAGTTTCAGATTATCTCGGGAGTAATCCTGTCAGAAAAGATAAGTCAACAGCACTAGCTGAAGAGGTCACTCAGACCGATATCACTTTCTTGCTAAATAATTTTGTCTAGAGGGAGCATTCATCAATTCCAGCCAATCGTGTTTTAATCCTCAAAAATAATTCTGATATCGGCGGCTAGACATCTTGTTTCCGATAGAAACAAGGGGTTCACATCCAGTTCTGATATTTGCGGATAAGCAATTGCTAGCTGCTGTAGGCTCCACATGGTATTCACGAGCTTTTCTATTGCCAAGGGGGGCTCTCCCCTTACTCCCTTAATGATTTTATTTGATTTTATTTTGGTAATGAACGAACGTAGTCCATCTTTAGAAGTAGGTACCAACGTAGAAGTGACGTCTGCAAATACCTCTGTATACACCCCTCCTGCTCCAAAAACTAGTAAGTGCCCAAAGCCCCTACCTTGAGGTAGGTAAACATCGCTGTTTCCATTACGATGCAACCCCAATAGGAATTCATGATAGTCCTGGAGTTGCTCTTGGACGAGCATGCGCGGCTGTTTTTTTTCGTACGTGTGCGTGAGCAAATGCGAAAGCTTAAAAAATGCTGAGTGTAAATCCGTAGAGTTTTGAAGATTGACATAGATCGCTTTGGCCTCAGTTTTATGGAGTATATCTTCTGGCAAAGCTTTGAGCACAAGCGGGAATTCATTCTCTGCCGCAAATTCCATTAGCTCATCAAAAGATGAAACGATCTTTTGTCTAGGCATCTCGATTTTCGCCTCTGCTGCCATAGCTATAACCATATCCATTGGCACAACTCCATTCCTCAGCTTGATAATTTCTGCGGATCTTTTTGTGAGTGCAGGTTTCCAAAGAGGCACGGGCAGCTTGTGTGCTCGCACTCCCTTGTACTGTAAACGCCTACTTAAATGCCCAAGTGCAGCCACAGCTTGATTTGGGAATGTAAATGCAGGCAAATGATTATTGGCAAACAGCCTTGCCGCAACTTGGGTGAGTTCCCCACCAATAAAAATTGGCAGTACTGGCTTTTCGCTAATAGACTGTGCTTCATTTATAACCTTTGCTGTGTCTTCTATTTGAGTAACCAGCTGGGGTGTAAGAATTACTAGCACACTATCTACATCTGGATCGTCTAGTAACACATCTAGTGACAAGTGATATCTATCTGCCAATGCGTCTCCCACAAGGTCAACCGGGTTGTGGACAATAGCATTTCTAGGAAGCAGTTGCTGGAGAGACTTCAGCGTTTGAGGAGAGAGCTTTGCCATTTCAAGGCCTTGAGCAATTACTGCGTCTGTAGCAATAATTCCTGGGCCACCAGCGTTGGTAACAATTGCAACTCTTGAACCTAAAGGATGAGGATATCGATTTGCCAATAGGAGCGCAAAAAACAGATCCTCAAAGGTGTCTACCTGCACAGCACCTGCTGCCTGAAGTGCTGTTTTTACTATCACATCATCTCCTGCTAAAGAACCTGTATGTGACTGCATAGCTTTGCGAGCTGCCAGACTGCTACCAGGGTGCATAACTACTACCAATTTCTCAGGATGGCGCTGGATAAGATCCACCATATCTTTACCGTCATAGAAGCTCTCCAAGTACATGCCTATCACCTGCACATCATCATCTTGTAACCAAACTCGTAGCAAATCAATCTCATTTATATCTAGTTTGTTCCCCAAAGAAACAAAGTGCGAGAAGCCCAGACCATATTCATTCGCTAAATCTAGTATCCCAGTGTTTACAGCTCCAGATTGAGATAGAAAAGCTACTTTTCCTTCCCTGGGCATACCTGGGGCAAAAGAAGCATTGAGGTGTGAGCTTTGGACCGACAATCCAAGACAATTGGGACCCAAAATCCGGATTCCGTACTTTTGAGCAAGTTTTCTTATTCGCTGTTCAGCCTTTGCTCCCTCATCACCAAGCTCTGCAAAGCCCGCAGTAATAATAATCGCTACTGGGCAGCGCTTACGGCCAGCCTGAAGTATAACTTGCTCTACAGCTAGAGCTGGGACCGCTATTACCACCATATCTATTTTTTCTGTTATATCTGTGAGCTTTGCAAAGCATTCTCTAGACCATAGCTCTTTATACTTAGGATTCACTGGGAAGATCTTTCCGCGATAGTCAGATTGCAGCAAGTTACGAATAACTACACTACCCAATTTTTGAGGGCTTGCCGAGGCACCCACCACAGCAATACTTTTGGGGTTGAAAAATGTATTGGGAAGTAACGTGGGCATTGCTCAGTTTATCAAACATCATTGTAGAGAGCTACTAACTTAAATTATTAATCACATAGTCAAAGACTGGAGAGCATTATTTTCAAATCTAATTAATTCAGTAATTAGCGTGGTATTATTTAAAACCCATGTTTCAATTTGCTTGTCCACACCTAGAACAACTGCAATACCAATAAGGAATATCATTAAACCCAGAAGTCTATAAAAAGTGCTGTGACGATTGACTATCCAGTCGAATTTGTAAAAGATTTTATTGCCAAATATTGCCACCAGCATCATCACGGCTGCAAGCCCAGCCAAATAACTTGTTAAATACAACAGTGCGCTACCCGTACCAACCGGCAATACAGTAGCCAGAATATAAAAGTAAGTAGGACTACAGCTTGTAAAAATTGGTCCCAATGAAATTCCTACCAAAATGTCTCTAGAAATGTTTAGGCGACTTAACTTATCTGACAATAGCATTTTGCTAGGTGCCTGCGTTAAGCTTAATCGTGAAGTCAGCTTTTCCCAGGTCGCTGGGAACACGGTGAACAAACCTACCACAGAAAGGATAAACCCGGAAATCAAATTCAGAGGAACTCCGATGAAGACTACCGAGGTGCGCACCAGTAAAGTGAACAAAGCTATACTTATGCAAAGTGCTAGTATCACTATTACTGTCCGCTGTAATTTACGACCAAGATTTATCCCCAATACAACGGGAAGTATCGGGATTATGCAGGGGGCCACTACAGTGAGTAAGCCAGAGAGAAATGCGAGCAGCAGGAGCGACATGAGCAGATATCAGATTTGTGCCAAAATATCCTCTACAGTGAAACTACCAGACCATTTGCTTAACTGGTCACCCTTCTCATTCACATGCACAAGTGTGTGCTGGTAAATAATATTATATTTCTGCTTTAATTCTATCTCTGTATCATAATCAGCTTTGAGCACTACTAATCCAGTCGGGATCTCTGCAGCAGTAAGATTATCATCTAGGATTTTACAAGTAGGACACCAGCTAGCTGCAAAAAAGATGACGACATTTGCGCCTTCAGAAACCATACTTAGGCGTTCATTTGTATATGGTAGATAAGCACTTGGTATAGCAACCTCTGGACTTATCGCAGCTTCTGAGCTCTGAGGAAGTTTAGTATCTGACAGGGTGGTGCTGGGATCAAAGTCTTCTTGAACTGAAATCGTGGGGACATTTCCCAAGATTGATGACCCTACCAAAACAACCATTAATGTCACCACTCCCACAGCCGCAAAACCTAGCGCCTTTGCAGAGAAATCTGATGTCGGCTCAGTGATAGATTCAGACACAACAAATTTTAGCAAGAATATAATCAAAAGACCACCTCAATATAGAACAACATATATAGCTACTCGTAGCGTAAAGCATTTATAGCAGATATGTGCGTGGACCTGCGTGCAGGGAAATAGCCTGTGAGCATGCCCACCGC
>CAZGHV010000034.1:0-7796 GCA_964525705.1 uncultured Candidatus Saccharibacteria bacterium
GTTGCAGGGGATGGGTGGGCGATCGCTCTCAGTAAGTGAAAGCTGATTTCCAGGAAGTCATTGTAGTGGATGGGCGGGCGATCGCTGGTGGTAAGCCAAAGTTTGTTAGCCGCCGCTGAACTCCAGGCCGTTATGCCGCCATTAACTCGTTAAGATTTTACTCAGGTCTATTGTTCAACTTATTGGTTGGGATAAGCTGGTTGGGGCCATCGCTAGTTGTCGGCATAACCAGGTCATTGCAGCGGACGGAAGGGCGATCGCTCCCGATGAGTGAAAGTTTGTTAACCGCCGCTGAACTACAGGCCGTTAGGTGCTCAACCCATCGATTGGGACACCCGCCGTCTTCTAACTTGTGAAGCAGCAGGGGTAAAGTAGAAACAAACGCTCCTGTGGGAATCGAATGGCTGTAAATCGTGACAAACCTAATAGATGGAAAGCAGACGTAGCCCAGTCTGTAAACATGTACAATACCTGGTTCATAAATTTTGCGCCGCAAGCCTTTCGGGAAACCCGTGTTAAAGTTACCGAAGTCGTAGCATCAACTTTACAAGCTACTAATAACCTCAAAAATCTACAACCACAGATTCTCCAACAAAATCCGGGTATTCTCCCAACCTTGAGAATGTGTACTTGCCCACCCATTGCTAGAGATCGGTTAATTGGTTTAGCAGGTGTATCTAAAAGTGTCGTAGATCGTATGGAGGTTGAAGGTAAATTACCCGTTCGCCTTGCCAGCGATCGCCTGACCGAAGAACTGAGCAAAATTACCAACATTGTGTCGAGGTTAGCTGATAGGGACGTTTTCACCTGGTTAGATACAAATCAAACCCCAACAGAAAGTGAAATCTATCGTGCAGCTACTATTGTTGCAGATCGTCTATGTGGTACATCAGCAGATCCCATTGTTCGTAATGCTCAAGAAGCAAGGCAACTGCGAGAGATAGCAACATGGCTTGACGGGCGTGGTTATCGTCTATTACCCGCTGCCCAAAGGGTTCGGTTTGATGAAATGCCACCAGGCACATATAGTTTTCGATTAAATGTCCCTGTTAACTTGTCAGAAGAAGGAGGCAAGACAGTTAATATTCCTGTTGATGCAGTTATTATGCGTAAAACTGCCCGAAGTGAAGAACTTCCCTTACTAGTAGAGGCAAAATCGGCAGGTGACTTTACAAATGTCAATAAGCGCCGTAAAGAAGAAGCTCGGAAAGTACAGCAACTACACGCCACTTATGACAATACAATTGAGTTTGTTCTATTCTTGTGTGGCTACTTTGACAGTGGCTATCTGGGTTACGAAGCGGCAGAAGGTATAGATTGGGTTTGGGAGCATCGGATTGATGACTTTGCAGAATTTGGGTTGTAGTCAAATTTATAATCTTGATTCAATCGAGACCAGACGACTAATCGAGCAAACTCGGCTTGACTTTTCTAAAAGTGCCATTGAGCGTAATAAATTAGGGCAGTTTGCAACACCCAGTTCTCTTGCAATTGAAATTATTGATTACTCTAAATCTTTACTCTCAAATAGTGAAAAAATTCGTTTTCTAGATCCAGCGATCGGTACTGGTGCTTTTTATTCCGCCTTGTTGAAATCATATTCTCCTGACTGCATTGAAAATGCAATTGGCTATGAAATTGACGTGGAATGTGCCAAAGTAGGGTCTCAATTGTGGTCTAATACTTCTCTACAAATAACCATCGCGGATTTTACAGAACTTTCTCCGCCTGAAAAAGATCATCACAAATTCAATCTTCTAATTTGTAATCCACCCTACGTAAGACACCATCACCTATCATTGCAAAAGAAACAATCATTAAGAGAACTAGGTGTCAAAGCTACTGGTATTCAGTTGAGTGGATTAGCGGGTCTTTACTGTTACTTCCTTTTGGCAGCGCATCAATGGATGTCACAAGATGGATTGGCTTGCTGGTTAATCCCTTCTGAGTTTATGGACGTGAATTATGGAAAAGAAGTCAAGGATTATTTGTTAAACCAAGTTACATTAATTCGAGTTCATCGATTTGACCCTAGTGAGCTGCAATTTGATGGTGTTCTTGTATCTACATCGATTGTTTGGTTTAAGAATACTAAGCCAAATCAACAGCACTTTATAGAATTTACTGCTGGTGGAAGCGCTAGCAATCCAACTCTTTCAAAAAAAATCCAAATAGATTCTCTTAAGAAAAACTCAAAGTGGAACAAAGCCATAATCTTAGATACTCAGAAGAAACAGATTGAGCCTAAGTTTAGGTTGTCTGATTTATTTGAGATCAAAAGAGGAGTTGCTACTGGAGCTAATAATTTTTTCATTCTTAACCCTGAACAAGTCAATAAATTTAGTATTCCACCTGAATTTTTGACTCCCATCCTGCCCAGTTCTCGGTATTTGTTAGAAAATGAAGTATTTGCAGATGATCAGGGAAATCCCATCCTTGACCGCAAGCTTTTTTTGTTAAATTGCAAACTAGAACCTGAAGAGTTACGCATCAGCTACCCTTCCGTTTTGAGTTATCTTCAGCGAGGTATTGATGCAGAGATACCGAAGCGTTATTTATGCAAACATCGCTCATTATGGTACTTGCAGGAAGCTAGAAATCCTACACCATTTTTGTGTACCTATATGGGACGAAGCCAATCCAAATCTAGCAAACCTTTCCGCTTCATCCTTAATCATTCAAAAGCAATTACTTCTAATGTCTATCTCATGATGTACCCTAAACCAATGTTGGCAGCTATACTTTCATCCCACCATGAACAGTTGAAAGTAGTTTGGCAAGCTTTAAATTCGATTCCTATGCAAAACTTAGTTCATGAGGGTCGCGTCTATGGAGATGGATTACATAAATTAGAACCGAAAGAATTAGCAAATGCGATGATTGACATAACACTGTAACTTTTGTGTGTCTCTAGCTCACACGCACCTAACATAGTCCCTGAGGTAGACGAGGTCAATAGGGAACTGTAAGATTTGTGGTGGCCTGATTTTTTGCCTCATGCAGATGGGCACAGCAACTTAGCTCAAGATTACGGCATTTTGAGCGAATCGGTAGATTCAGATTTAATGTCAGATTGCGGACAGATTAGAGAGACAAGAATTTAACTAGGGGCGAACCTTTTTGTTGCAGTGATTGGAGATAACGTGACTCATCATAAGCTACCCGGTTCTTCCAACAACGGAACAAGATGCGAATCCATTTATAAGCTA
Source organism: uncultured Candidatus Saccharibacteria bacterium (assembly GCA_964525705.1). Lineage (GTDB taxonomy): Bacteria > Patescibacteriota > Dojkabacteria > J137 > JAEUSD01 > CAZGHV01. The sequence continues at coordinate 3,210 of CAZGHV010000034.1, forward strand.
AAGCACGAATCGCTTTAGGATGAGATTTGCCTGCCTGTTTTTGTTGGTCATAAAATGCCTCTGCCCATAATGAGTGTTGTCGGGATTGGTCTGCCCATTCGACAAAGGTTTGACGGAGAAAGGTCGGACATCCCCATCGCCAATGAATCCATTCCTTTTTACCACTCTTCTCCTTGACAGGAGCGATACCGCAATAGCATAAGATTTCTTGAGCAGAGTTATAGCGGCTGCGGTCTTCCCCAAAGGCAATCAGTAATCGAGGAGCCAAATGCGGACCCGCTCCGGGTAAATGGGTTCCAGTTGAAGAGATTTTTGAGTTTGGCTAGCGACATCATAGATGCAAATGTCATGTTTACGATCTGACCAGTCGATGCCAATGTAAGCAGCTACACCTGTTTGGGCAGAGAGAGAAGTTGTGACGGAATGCGCTAGGTTCATTTTAGTGCTCCTGAGAAATCTCATAGATAGCTCGGAACCCTTGGTTTCTTGCGAAAGGATTATGGAAGGAGTCTTTACCTCCTTTCCCTGAGGATTCGTCTAGCGAAATCAAGGGGTGAAGGAGAAGGTGCGAACGCTATGTTAGTAGGCATCGTCTGCCAGTCGTTGGACAGTCGTCACCCTCTCCCTCCAAGCCTTCAGCGTCAGTTTATCGTTGAACTCTGAAAGCTCGTCCTCCCATAATCTCGTTGGTGCGGACGGAACAGAGGTTATCGGTGAGTGTTCGAGATTATCTGCCGCCGCACAACTTTGCCGTTGGGCTGCTTCAGTCCTTGGTTGGGGCAGTACTCAAATCACTTCTGTTGAGTGCCAAAAGCGATCGAACAGATCCTGTTACAGCGTTAAAGTGTATTGACAACGTAAATACGCCCTGTTTACACTACAAGTATGGATGTGTATTTCGTTCTCAATGGCATTACGTTTGTCTGGAATGACGAAAAAGCCAGGATCAACCCGATAAACCATGATGGTGTTACGTTTCAGCAAGCCGCAGAAGTCTTCTTCGATCCATTGCTTGTGGTTGTTGATGCAAGTCGTAATGATGAAGCGCGAGATGCTGTTATTGGTTTAGATCGGCGTTGGAACTTGCTGTACGTTGTTTTCATTGAGCGGGAAAACGACATCATTCGGATCATTTCGGCTCGTAAAGCGACCCGGAAGGAGCGGGAATTTTATGAAACCTGAAGCGTTGAAAAAGCGGTTGGATAGAAATCGTCCCATGACAACGATCACTATTCGTATGCCCGAAGATGTGATCGAGGACTTGAAGCAAGTTGCGCCCCTGCTTGGTTTTTCTGGGTATCAACCGTTAGTGCGTGCTTATATCGGGCAAGGGTTGCGAGCTGACTTGGAGCGTTTGGAAGGTGATACGGTATCTGCCTTGATTGCAAGTCTAAAACGTCGCGGTGTCAGTGATGAAGTGATTCAAGAGGCACTTGGCGAAGTGACTGGGCGTTAGTTTGAGTTTGGGTTGCAGCCAGCATCCCAACAACCCCAACGCAGCGGACGGACGAGGCTGCTGGTGCTGAGTTCAAGGTGATCTACCGCCGCTAGTTGGGAACGTTAGGAATCAAGAGGTTGAGGAGTGTTCAAGTTCTTGGCGTGCGATCGCCTAGACTTAAAGTTCTTTGCGTAATACAAAAGGTTGGAGTGTTGGGGTTGTCCTAACCAGTCATTGCAGCGGACGGAAGGGCGATCGCTCGTGGCGATCGCATTCACTCGCCACCACTAATTTCTAGGTTGTTGCAGGGGATGGGTGGGCGATCGCTCTTAATAAGTGAAAGCTGATTTGCCACTGATTTTCAGAAGGTCATTGTAGGGGATGGGTGGGCGATCGTTCGTGGCGATCGCAGGTTCACTCGCCAGTCCAGGAGGTCATTGTAGCGGATGGGCGGGCGATCGCTCGTGGCGATCGCATTCACTCGCCACCACTAATTTCTAGGTTGTTGCAGGGGATGGGTGGGCGATCGCTCTCTGTAAGTGAACGCTGATTTCCAGGAAGTCATTGTAGTGGATGGGCGGGCGATCGCTCGTGGCGATCGCATTCCCTCGCCACCACTGATTTCTAGGTTGTTGCAGGGGATGGGTGGGCGATCGCTCCCGGTGAGTGAAAGTTGATTAGCCGCCGCTGAACTCCAAGCCGTTGGGCTGCTTCATATCTTGGTGGGGACGTACAGCAAGGCTACCTATGGGCATCAAAGGCTAATCTACTTTGAGGTTGTCTGTGTGACATTGCGTTGGGGGTGTTGGTGAAGCGATCGCACAAACAGGAACTACGGCATAAAATCAAGGCATGGTTTCATGTAACAGATATGCTAAAAACGCTTTGGGCTACGGTTCGGCAAGGAAAAATTGAGCTATTGGAGTCAGCAGAACTACCGGAAGGGGTAAGGGTGCTGGTAACAGTTTTACCTGACGATGAGGCTGAATTTTGGCTGAAAGCAAGCCAAACCTCACTTGATGCGGTTTGGGACAATGCTGAGGATGATGTGTATGCCCAGCTACTCCAAACATGACGTTATCCTGGTGCGCTATCCCTTCTCGGATTTGTCGATTTCAAAGGTAAGACCCACTGTTGTTGTGAGTACATCACATCCATCTCAAGACATTCTTATCACTCCTTTGACAAGCAAAACAAGTTCTCTACTGCCAGGGGAGTTTGTGTTATCTGAGTGGGCAGTAGCAGGATTGAACGTAGTAACCGCAGTAAAAAGAGGCGTGTATACAGTACATGAAAGTTTGGTGATCAAAGCGATCGGTCAGTTAGTTAAGGTTGATACTGACCAGCTTGAGCAATCCTTGTGAGATTGGTTAGGTTTGTAGATTGATTTAGTAGCCACAGCCCAACACTTTGTTGATGCGGATGGAACAGAGGTTATTGGTGAGTGTTCAAGCTTGTCTGCCACCGCACAACTCAACCGTTAGCCTGCTTCGTTCAAGATTTGTGATTTTGAAAAAACAATGAGTAGATATTATCCATATGGAGTACCAGAGCATAATTAAAGTATTAAACGCTACTGGTCAATCTGTTAATTTTTTTGGTGGATTTCTATTAACAGTTGAAGCTATAAGAGTTGCTCGAATCGCAAACTTAGCTCAAACCCTTGAAGAAGTGTCAAAGGTTGTAACGAGTCCAACAGGTGGAAATCCTTTACCACTGCGATGGTATTTTGCAGTAGCGTGTGTAGTTTTTTCAGGTGGAGTGTAGTTTTTTGCTCCATACCTGTTGCTTTTTACAATAACTCCTACTTTATTTGTTGCAGTCTTTGTTCTCCATAGATTCCTCAGTTGGTCAATAAAGTTAAGCACTACTGGATATATTGGTGTAGTCGGTTTTGCGTTTGTGACGGTCGGTTCAGCTCTTCAATTAATTGCTACACTTATGTAGTGACAAATTTTGCACACCCAAAATCCCTAAAAGAGTAATATGACTCTCAGTGAGCTTTTACCTACCGCAGAGCAATTATCTCACCAAGACAAGTTGCGGCTTATCCACTTTCTCCTTCTCGCAGTTGCTAGGGAAGAAGGATATAGCTTGGAATCAACTGAAGAATCTGAACCAAGGAGTTCGCTTCTCAACCAATTAGCAGCCACCGAAGCAGTGGTATGTTCTCCTCAAGCTGATAGCGCGGCAGTTCAAGCATTATCGGATTTGTTGGATGCAGCAAAGGCAGAATCCAATGCTTAACGCGCAAAGGTAACTATTACTACCCCCAACCACGGAGTCTAACCCATGCAAATCACGATCGACCTTCCCGATACCCTGCAAATTAGTGAAGCAGACCTCCGTACCGAACTAGCGATCTCACTGTTTCAGCAAGAACGCATTACCCTCGGTACCGCCAGTCAACTCGCTGGCTTACATCAAATTGAGTTTCAGAGATTAATTGCCAGTCGCGGGATTTGTGTTCACTATGATATTGAAGATTTAGAGCAAGACCTAAAAAGCCTGCGTGAGGAAGGCTGGTAATGATCATTGTGAGCAACACTTCACCGATTAGCAATCTGATCATCATCGGTGAGATTGCTCTATTGCAGCAAATTTACCCCAAAGTTCTCATTCCTCTCACCGTACATTCAGAACTTACTCGTTTACCGGCTCTCCAACTCACGATGATCTCTTTGCTTGAGGCTGGTTGGTTGGAGATCAAGGCACCGACCAATCTCCAACTTCTGGATACACTCAACCAGGCTCTTGATCCAGGTGAAGCTGAAGCGATCGCCCTTGCAATCGAACTCAGTGCCGATCGACTGCTGATTGACGAACGTCTGGGTAGAAGCGTTGCAGCAAGTTATGGACTGAAACTCAGAGGTCTTCTAGGTATTCTCATTAATGCTAAACAACATGGGATTATCCCAGTTCTCAAACCAATTCTCGATCGGTTGATCAATCAAGCTGGCTTTCGAGTCAGTCAAATGCTCTACGATCGGACGCTGCAAGAAGTGGGAGAGTAAAGCTCAGGCAGTCTGTAAGCGCCAGCAACCCAACAAATCGCTGCAGCGGCGGAATTGAGATTGTCGGTTGAGACGCCAAATTTACTCACCGCCGCTGAACTTGGTCGTTGAGCTGCTTCATACTTTGGTGGGGAC